>JANMCS010000394.1:0-7265 GCA_031361405.1 Betaproteobacteria bacterium | reverse complement strand
ACGCTGGCCATTCCCGTGGCCCACACGATCTTCTACGAAATGGGCGCCGAACGTCGCGCGGGCATGGGCATCGCCGATTCGCTGATCCGCATCTCGACCGGTATCGAGGATTGCGACGACCTGATCGGGGACTTCAGCCAGGCGTTGGCGTAGGCGTCACGCCCGGCGGGCGCTGCGGATCAGCCGCGGATCACGTAATCGTGGACGCCGGCGGCATCGACCGCGAGATACTGTCCCTGCTGGTGCCAGTCGGCCAGCACGAAGCGCTCGCGGCGGGTGCCGTCGACGATGTGCTCATGCCGCGCGGGCCGGTGGGTATGGCCGTGGATCATCCGCCGCACGTCGTGGGCGCGCAGCGCTGCGACCACCGCGTCGTCATTGACGTCCATGATCTGGTCCGCCTTCAGCGCTTTTTCGTCGCGGCTCTTGCGGCGCAGCCACCACGCGATGGCGCGGCGTGCGAAGTAGGGCAGGCGCAGCAGCCGGGCCTGCGTAGCCGGATCGCGCATCCGCGCGCGGTACGCGAGGTAGTCGGTGTCGTCTGTGCACAACTCGTCGCCATGACAGATCACCGTGCGCACCCCGGCGAGATTCAATACCTGCTGCTCGGGCAACAGCGTGGCGCCGGTGGCCCGCGCGAATTGCGCGCCCAGCATGAAGTCGCGGTTGCCGTGACCAATGAAGAGGGGAACGCCGGCGGCGCTGATGCCGCGCAGGTCGGACACGATACCCGCGACAAACGGATCCGCGATCTGGTCGTCGCCCACCCACCAATCGAAGAGGTCACCCAGCAGGTAGACGGCTTGCGCCGCGCGCGCGGGCCCCTGCGCAAACGCGCGAAACGCCGCGCGCGCCGCGGGACGGTCCGGCGACAGGTGCAGGTCGGACGCGAAGAGCGTGGGGCGATCCGATGCGGTTGGCGAGGGCGTCACGTAGGGGGCCGGGTTGCTGTCGCAACGTCGTGCAAGGTGGCGCGCAGGCGCCGGAGCAAACTCCCATCACGGCAGTTGCGCCGAAAGGGGAGTCTGACCCTACTTTTCCTCGGCCTTGAGGATCACGACATCCTGCGTGGGCACGTTCTGATGGCCGCCGCTGTTGCCGGTGGGCACCGTGCGGATCCTGTCGACGATGTCCTGGCCGGCGACCACCTTGCCGAACACGCAGTAGCCCCAGCCGTTGGCGCTGGGGGCCTTGTAATCGAGGAATTCGTTGTCGGCGATGTTGATGAAGAACTGTGCCGTGGCGGAGTGCGGGTCGGACGTGCGCGCCATCGCCACCGTGTACTTCTTGTTCTTGACGCCGTTGGTGGCTTCGTTGGCCACCGGCGCACGCGTGGGCTTCTGCTTCATGCCGGGCTCCATGCCGCCGCCCTGGATCATGAAGCCGTCGATCACGCGATGAAACACCGTGTTGTCGTAGTGGCCGTCGCGCACGTATTGCAGGAAATTGGCCACGGAGGCCGGCGCGTTTTCGGTCTCGAGCTCGAGCGTGATGTCGCCGTGATTGGTTTTGAGTACGACCATGCTGTTCTCCAGGCTTGGCTTGAATGTGGTGGACGGCGAATCAGCCACCGATGACCTTGGCGGACGTAATGATGACGAGCGGCGACGGCACGTCGCCGGGGTTGATCCCCGGGGCGACCGCGCCCTTGGCACCCTTGGCGCCCTTGGCGATCTTGGTGACGACGTCCATGCCGCCGACCACCTTGCCGAACACCGTATAGCCGTAGCCCTGCGGCGTGGCGGAACTGAAGTCGAGGCGCGCGTTGTCGTTGACGTTGATGAAGAACTGCGACGTGGCGGAATTGGGGTCGCTGGTGCGGGCCATCGCCAGCGTGCCGACGACGTTCTTCATGCCGGCCTTGCTGGACGCTTCGGATTCGATCGCGATCGGCGGCTTGGTCGGCTTTTCCTTGAAGTCGGCGGTGAAGCCGCCACCCTGGATCATGAAGCCGTCGATCACGCGATGAAACTGCGTGCCGTCGAAGTGCTTGCTCTTCACGTAGTCGAGGAAGTTGGCGACCGTCTTGGGCGCGGCGTCGGGGAACAGCTCGACCTTGATGATGCCGGCGGTGGTGTCGAACTCGACCTGCGGGTTCGCGGCGTGCGCCGACGTGGCCGCAACGGCGAGGGCAATGGTGAACATGAACTTGCGGAACATGGGCATTACTCCTTCGTGACGATTGAGGATTCGGGAAATCAGCGCGGCGCCGGCACGGGGGCGGCCACTGCAGGCGCCACGACGGCCGGCGTCAGCACTTCGCGCACCAGCTTCAGTTTGACCGGTGCGGTGCGATTGCGCGGGTCGCGCGCCAACGTCTTTTCATACTGGATCGCCGCGAGGCGCGCGTAGATATCGCCCAGGTTCTCGTAGGCGATCGTGTATTCGGGCGCGGCATTGATGGCCGCTTCGAGCTGCTCCCGTGCCAGGCCGTATTCGCCCTTCTGCGCGTAGAGCACGGCGAGGTTGTTGCGCGGCTCGGGCAACTCCGGATATTCGCCGAGCAGGGCGAGAAAGGTGGCCGTGGCCTCCGCGGTCTTGCCGCTGTCGGCCAGCGCCACGCCGCGCAGGAACCGCGCCTGCGGTTCGCGCGGGCGTTCGGCAATCAGGCGATCAAGGATGGTGAGGGCCTCGTCGAATTTCTTTTCGCCGACCCGTGTGCGTGCCTGCTTCAGGCTGTCGGCGTAGACCTTGCGCCCCGCTTCGGTGAATTCGCGCGGATCGGTGGTCTCGGCCGATTGCGCGTGCGCCAGTGGCGCAGCAAGCATGAACGCGGCAACGAGCAGTGGAACGAACGGACGCATGGTTTTGAGCACCGAATGAACCCGGGCGTGGCCACGGGCATAGCGTACGATTCTAGCAGCCCGGCCGCGGGCACCCCGCGCCCGGACGTCAGAGCGCCCGCAGCCGGGTGGCGGTGGCGTCGATCAGCCGCCGGGCGATGGAGACGGAAGGCGGCAGGTAGGGCAGCGCGTCGGCCGGAAACCAGCGCGCTTCGGCGATCTCGGCGTCCTCGCACTTGATGTCGCCACCCGCGTATTCGGCGGTGTACGCGATCATCAGCGAATGCGGAAACGCCCACGACTGGCTGGCGAAGTAGGTGATTGCGCCAACCTCGACGCCCACTTCCTCGCGCACTTCGCGGCGCACGCAGTCCTCGATGGTTTCGCCGGCCTCGACGAAGCCCGCCAAGGCGCTGAACATGCCGGGCGCGAAACGGTGGGCGCGGGCCAGCAGCAAGTCGCGCCCCCGCGTGACCAGCGCCATCATGGCCGGCGACACGCGCGGGTACGCGACGAGGCCGCAGGCGGGACACGCCTTCGACCGTTCGCCGGCGTTATTGTTCGTGGCGGTGCCGCAGCGGCCGCAGAAACGGTGACAGCGATCCCAGTCGACCACCTGGAACGCACGCGCCGCCAGCGCCAGCATCGCGTCCGGAACCTTGAAGAACAGCGTGCGCAGGCCGATGAAGCGCATGCCGGCCGGTTCGATCGCATCGTCCGCGAGGTTCACTGCAATGCAGCCGGTGCCTTCGAGATGGCCGAGGAAGTGCGGGACGCCATGGATGCCCGCCGCGACCAGCGCCGCCATGTCGGGAATGGCAAACCCGTCGTCGGGCAGGGGGATGGCCAGCACCTTGTCGCCGCGAAACGCAAACGCGTGCGCCGACGCGGGCAGCACGGCGGGCAGCGCGTGCGTGGGGACGAAGCCGTCAGGCGTGTGCATGCGGCAATCCGGTTCCGGGGCAAGGACCGCGCAAGCGCGTCAACCTGCCACAGGACGCAGGCGCATCCGGTTGGGCAGCGGCGCCGAACGGCGCAGCACGTCCTCGCCCAGCCACGTGGCCGACCGGCGGGCACGATCCGCGACCGCGGCCAGCGGCATCTGGCTGTAGTCGTCGTTGAACACCTCGAAGCTGTAGTCGCCGCGATAGCCCAGCGCGTCGAGACGCAGCACCATCTCGGCGAGTGCGGCGCTGTGCACCCCTTCGCCGGGAAACACGCGGAAGTGGCGCGCGGTGGTCATGCGCTCTTCAAACGTGCGCGCGTCCTGCCACATGAAATCGGCGAGCTGCACCAGGTAGATCTTGTCGGGAGTCAGGATGTCGAAGTCCTCCAGCGACGTTTTCGCCGCGATCGCATGAAACGAATCGATGCCGATGCCGAGATTGGGCGCATCGGCGCGGCAGATCACGTCCCACGCCGTGGTGAACTCGTTGATCGTGCGGCCCCACGACAGGCCTTCGAACGCGATCCTGATGCCGAGCGGCAGCGCCAGCATGGCGAGCTTGCGCAGGTCGCGCGCCGCCACGTCGGGATCGGCCGATGCGTGCGTGGACGTGGATGAGCAGACGAGCAGGATCGTGGCGCCCACCGCATGCGCCATTTCGAGCATCGACTTGGCCACGTCGACCTTGTAGTCGTGGAGATGGCCCGACAGGCCCTCGAAATCGCGCAGCACCTGGAAGCCCGTCACGCGCAGGCCACTGGCCAGCACGGCACGCACGGCGGCGTCGAT
Source organism: Betaproteobacteria bacterium (assembly GCA_031361405.1). GTDB lineage: Bacteria > Pseudomonadota > Gammaproteobacteria > Burkholderiales > Casimicrobiaceae > VBCG01. The sequence goes on along the minus strand of JANMCS010000394.1, from coordinate 2,747 downwards.
GCCCTCGGGATGGCCAGCGAGATCCTTGGCCGACAGCATGATCTGCGTGAACCCGGCGGCGCGCACGGCCGCCAGCTTGGCGGGCAGCGAGCCCGAGAGCGTAATCGTGTCCATCCCGAAGTCGAGGATGTTGCCGCGCGTGGTATCCATCGCGATGCCGTCAGCGCTGGTCGTCATGGACGAGTTCGAACATCACGCCGCCAAGATAGCTCTGCGTAAGCGCGCCGCGCGATTCGGAATGCACGTCGTCGGATTCGACGAAGGCCACGCCGCGCTCGCGCAGCGCCTTCACCGAGGCCAGCACGTCCGGCGTGCCGAGGCCGATGCGCTGGAGCAGTTCCTCGCCTTCGACATCGAAGATGCCGGGCTTCGGCTCGATCAGCTGCAGGAAGAACGAGCCGCAGGGACTCGCCAGGATGCGCCCCTTGGGCAGGATGCCGTGGCGCTGGTCGTCGGGCAGCGCGCGAAAGCCCATCAGTTCGGCATAGAACTCGGTCCAGTCCTCGGTGCGGAAGCTGCCGATGTACTGGACGATGCCGTACCAGTTGAGGCCGGTGAACGCGGGCGGCCGGGGGTCGACGGTGGGAATCAAAGTGAAGTCGACGTCGTAGATCGAGAAATCCTTGTAGCGGTCGACGAAGTAGATGCGGCTCGCGCCCACGCCGTGAATGGCGGGGATGTTCAATTCCATGACCTCGACGTTGGTGGGCACCACCCACGCGCCGCGCGCGATGGCGTGCTTGTACGCGGCGGCTGCATCGCGCACGCGCAGCGCTACCGCCGCAATCACCGGCGTGTCGGACGGCTGCGCCGTACGCGGCACGCCGCTGGGATGTGCGTTGACGATGACATTCATTTCGCCCTGGCGGAACAGCAGCACTTCGCGCGAGCGATGCCGCGCCACCGGCCGGAACCCCATCATTTCCAGGACCTGGCCCAATGCCTGTGGCTTGGACGTGGCGAACTCGATGAATTCAATGCCGTCCATCCCCAGGGGGTTGGCGGCATCGGCTATCGCTTCGCGGTCGGGAGCATCGGACATGGCGATTCCTGAATGGTCGAAGGTTGGATGATCCGATTTATACCAGCGCGATGGGCAGCGCACGGATACGCTTGCCGGTAGCCATATGCAGCGCGTTGGCCACGGCAGGTGCGATCACCGGCGTGGCCGGCTCACCGACGCCGGTGGGCTTGCCAGTGGAGGGGACGATATGGACGTCGATTGCCGGCATCTCGTTGATGCGCAGCACCGGATAATCGTGAAAGTTGGATTGCTCCACCACGCCATCCTTCAATGTGATGCGCCCGTAGATCGCGGCCGACAGGCCGAAGCCGATGCCGCCTTCCATCTGCGCGCGCACCACGTCCGGGTTGACCGCGAGGCCGCAGTCCACCGCACAAACCACGCGGTCCAGCGTGTACTTGCCATCCTTGTCGACGGTGACTTCGGCCACTTGCGCGACCACCGTATCGAAGGATTCATGCACGGCGACGCCGCGCCCGCGCTTGTCGCCGGGCTTGCCTGCCGCCAGCGGCTTGCTCCAGCCGGCCTTGTCCGCCGCAAGGTCGAGCGCGGCGAGGTGGCGGGGATGTTTCGTCAACAGCGCGCGGCGAAACGCGACCGGGTCCTTGCCGGCGGCTGCGGCGAGTTCGTCGATGAAGGTCTCGGTCGAAAACGCCGTATGCGTTGAACCGACGGAGCGCCACCACAGCACCGGCACGCCGAACTTGGGCGAGTGCAGGTCCACCGCGAGATCGGCAATGGCATAGGGCAGCGAGGACGCGCCTTCGACGCTCGTCATGTCGACGCCGTCCTTGACCATCATCGATTCGAACGCTGATCCGGTAAGGATGGACTGGCCGACGATCCGGTGCTGCCAGCCGGTGATGTTGCCACCGGCGTCGAGTCCCGCCTGCAGCGCATGCAGGTACATCGGGCGGTAGTAGCCGCCCTTCATGTCGTCCTCGCGCGTCCACACCATCTTGACGGGGATGCCGGGCTTGCCGGCCTGCGTCAGCGCGACGGCAATGGATACCGCTTCGATGACGTAGTCCGACGTGGCGCTGGCGCGACGACCGAAACTGCCGCCCGCAAACAGCATGTTGAGGCGGATCTGTTCAGGCTTCAAACCGGTGTACTTGGCCACTGCCATCTGGTCGCCGGTCTGGAATTGCTCGCCGTTCCAGATGTCGCACGAACTGGACGTGAGCTTCACGACGCAGTTCAGCGGTTCCATGGCCGCGTGCGCCAGATACGGAAACTCGAAGGAGGCTTCGAGTTTCTTCGCCGCACCCGCGATCGCCTTGGCGGCGTCGCCGTCACCGCGCGCCGGCTTGCCCGGCGTCGCTGCCAGCTTCCGATAGTCCGCCATCATGTCGGCGGAGGTGCCCTTGAAGCCCGAGGCATCGTCCCATACCACTTTCAATGCGTCGCGGCCCTTCTTGGCTGCCCAGAACGTCGTCGCGAGCACCGCCACGCCGGTGGGTACTTCGACGACGAAACGCACGCCGGGCACCGCGGTCACCGCCGACGAGTCGAAGCTCTTCAACTGCTGGCCGAACCGCGGCGCATGCGCGACCACGGCGGTGAGCATGTCGGGCAGCTTGAAATCCTGCGTGAATATTGCCGTGCCGTTCGACTTGGCCCTGGCGTCGGTGCGCGGGACGTGCTTGCCGATGAAAACGAAGTCCTTCGCGTCCTTCAACTTGATCGTGGTGGGCACCGGTTGGCGACCGGCGGCGTCGGC
>JANMCS010000329.1:0-1510 GCA_031361405.1 Betaproteobacteria bacterium | reverse complement strand
TCCTTCTTCGATTTGCGCGCCGACTCCAGCACCTGCCGTTCGCGCAACTCGTCGGTCTGCCGCTTTTGCAGGGCCTGGCCCTTGCGCGTTTCTTCCTCGCGCAGCGCAATTTCCTTCGCCGACAGCAACGAAGCAGGCGCGGCCGGCTTGGCAGGCGCGCTCACAGAGGAAACTTCCGGCGGCGCCGCGACCTCGGGTTCTACCGTCACGGCCGGAATCTCGACCACCGGCGGCGCCTCGGCCACGACCTCGACCGTTGCCTCGATGATTGCCTCGCCCGGGGCTTCGATGGGGGCGTCGGCCGGGGGCGCGGCAACTTCGTCCTCGCGCCGGACCAGCACGCGTTTCTTGCGCACTTCGACCTGGATCGTGCGGGCCTTGCCCGTTGAATCGGCGGCCTTGATCTCGGTGGTCTGCTTGCGCGTCAGCGTGATGCGCTTTTTCGGCTCCGCTGCCGCACCGTGTTGCTTGCGCAGATAGTCGAGCAGGCGCGTCTTGTCCTGCTCGGTGAGCTTGTCGCCCTCGATCTTGCCGTCGACGCCGGCCGCAGTGAGTTGCTCCAGCAATGCGCCGGTGGGCATCTTGAGTTCAGATGCGAATTGTTCGATGGTGGTTTGCGCCATGCCGATCTCCTGCGCGTTTAGTTCGCGCCTTGCTTCATCGCACCGCTGGGGGCGGCGACTGCGGTTGCGGTTGCGGTTGCGGTTGCGGCTTCGGCTTCGAACCAGTGCGCGCGCGCCTTCATGATCAATTCCTGCGCACGCTCGGCTTCGATGCCGGTCAGTTCGGTCAGCTCGTCACCGGCCAAGTCCGCCAGCGCATCGCGCGTGACGATCCCGTTGGCCGCGAGCTTGCTGGCGATCTCGGTGTCCATGCCTTCGAGGTTGAGCATCGCTTCCTCGACGTTTTCCACCGATTCCTCGCGGACGATGGCTTCGGTCAGCAATGCATTGCGCGCCCGGCTGCGCAATTCGTTGACCGTGTCCTCGTCGAAGGACTCGATTTCCATCATCTCGGTGATGGGAACGTAGGCGACCTCTTCCAGCGACGTGAAGCCTTCGCCGATCAGGATGTCGGCCACTTCCTCGTCGACGTCGAGCTTGGCGATGAAGAGGCTGCGCAGGCGCCCGGTTTCGCTATCGGACTTCTGCTGCGACTCTTCCACGCTCATCAGGTTCAACTGCCAGCCCGTGAGCTCGGAGGCGAGGCGCACATTCTGCCCACTGCGGCCGATGGCGATCGCGAGATTTTCCTCATCGACCACCACGTCCATAGCATGCTTTTCCTCGTCGACCAGGATGCTCTGCACCTCGGCCGGGGCGAGTGCGTTGATCACGAACTTGGCGGGGTCCTCGGAGAACAGGATGATGTCGACGCGCTCGCCGGCCAGTTCGTTGGTGACCGCGGTGACGCGCGAACCGCGCATGCCGATACAGGTGCCTTGCGGGTCGAGGCGCGGATCGTTGGACTTGACGGCGATCTTGGCGCGGATGCCGGGATCGCGGGCCGC
>JANMCS010000326.1:0-1062 GCA_031361405.1 Betaproteobacteria bacterium | reverse complement strand
GGCCTACATCATCTGGTCGAACCGCCACAGCAAACTCGATCCTGGTCGGCACTGAGATCACCACCATGGGAGCCGAAGCGCAAGCCGTTGCCGATGCCGAGCCATTCCCCGATCTCGACTCGCTGATCGATCGCGAGCTGATCCTGAAGTGGCTGTACTGGGGCTTGTTCTGGTTGATGTTCACACCCAGCATCGGTGCGGCGGCGTCGACGCTGTTCAACTATCCCGACTACCTCGGCACCTCGCAGTACCTCACCTTCGGGCGCTTGCGGCCGATGCATGTGAACGGCGTCATCTTCGGCGCCTTTTCCACGCTGTTCATCGGCTTGTGCTACTACGTGCTGCCGCGCCTCACCGGCGTACGCGTGTGGAACGGGCAATGGGGGCACTGGCTCGTCTGGGTGTGGAACCTGGGCCTCGTTGCCGGCATGATCTCGCTCGCGCTGGGCTACAACCAGGGCCTCGAAGCGGGTGAATTCCCGCTGCCGGTGGACGCGGTGATCTTTGTCGTCATCACCCTCACCACGGTGCAGTTTCTCGTCACCATCGCCAGGCGCCGGGAGCCGCAGTTGTATGTGGCGGTGTGGTATCTGATCGGCGCCTTCGTGTGGACGGTGCTGAACCTGATTCTCGGCAGCTTCATCCTGCCCTTCGGCATCTCCGGCATCAACAGCGCGGCATTCCACGGCCTGTTCATCCACTACATCGTGGGCCTGTGGATCACGCCGGCGGGCTACGTGATCATCTATTACTTCCTGCCGGCGAGCGTGAAGAATCCGGTCTACAGCCACAAGCTCTCCCTCGTGGGATTCTGGTCGCTGGCGCTGTTCTATCCGTTCGTGGGCATCCACCACTACCTCTACAGCCCGATCGCCGATTGGGCCGAAACGCTGGCCATCATCACCTCGATGCTGCTCATCGTGCCGGTGTGGACGGTGCTGCAGAACTTCTTCGGCACGATGATCGGCCGCTGGAGCAGCTTTGGCACGAACCTGTCGGCCAAGTTCCTCATCATGGGCTCGCTGATGTACCTGGTGGGCTGCTTCCAGGGCTCCACCGAAG
>JANMCS010000191.1:0-2546 GCA_031361405.1 Betaproteobacteria bacterium | reverse complement strand
TGTACCAGCTGATGCACGACCGCCTGCTTCCCGCGCGCTGCCAGGTGCTGGGCGTCGGGCGCGACGATCAATTCACCGATGAGCGCTTTCGGATGCAGGCGCGCGTCGCCCTGGACAAGGCCGATCTGGCGGCTTCGCCACAGTTGCGCCGCTGGTGCAAAACGTGCCTGCACTTCCAGGGTCTCGGTGCGGGAACTGCTGCCGACTTCGCGCGTCTCGGCGCGCGCATGGCGGAACTGGAACGCACCTGCGGGTTGCCCGGCAACCGCATCCTGTACCTGGCGCTTCCGCCCGGCGCCTTTCCCGCGACCATTGAGGCGCTGGGGGAGGGCGGCCTCAATCGCAGCCGTGGCTGGACGCGCCTGGTGATCGAGAAGCCCTTTGGCCGCGACCTGGCGTCCGCGCAGCATTTGAACGCGCTGGTGCACCGGTACTTCGCGGAGGATCAGGTCTACCGCATCGATCACTACCTCGGCAAGGAGTCGGTGCAGAACCTGCTGGCGTTTCGCTTCGGGAACGCATTGTTCGAATCGGCGTGGAATCGCGATCACATCAGGAGCGTGCAGATCACCGTGGCCGAGGACCTCGGCATCGAGCAACGCGCGCGCTACTACGAGGACGCCGGCGCCTTGCGCGACATGGTGCAGAACCACCTGACGCAACTCCTGACGCTCACCGCGATGGAAGTGCCCGCGGCGTTCGAGGCCGACAGCATCCGCTTCGAGAAGGTGAAGGTGCTGCGCAGCGTCGCGCCCATTTGCGACGATGCGGTGGTGTTCGGCCAATACGAGCCGGGCACCGTCAAGCGCAGGAAGCTCGCCGGCTATCGACAGGAGCATGGCGTGGCGCCGCAATCCGCGACCGAAACCTTCGTCGCGCTGCAGCTCGAGATCGACAATTGGCGCTGGCAGGGCGTGCCGTTTTTTCTTTGCACCGGCAAGCGGCTCGCCCGACGGGTGACCGAGATCACGATCAATTTTCGCAGCCCGCCGGTGGCGCTGTTCCGCTCGCTCGATGGCTGTCCCACGCGCTCCAATGTGCTGGTGATCACGTTGCAACCGGATGAGGGCTTCGACCTCTCGTTCGAGGTGAAGTCGCCGGGTGATCGCTTCACGCTGCAGACGCAGCACATGGACTTCCGCTACGCCGAGGCCTTTGGCGAACCCCTGTCGGCCGGCTACGAAACGCTGTTGCGCGATGTGGTGCAGGGCGATCTCACGTTGTTCGTGCACGGCGATGAAGCTGAAGCCTCCTGGCGCCTGTTCACACCACTTCTGCGCCGGCGCTGGCCGCTGCATGGCTATGCGGCCGGCAGCGCGGGACCGGCCGCAGCGGGCGAATTGATGCGTCCCGCGACATAGCTCCAGCCGGTGCGTCCAGCTGCGATGCGATTCGGCATGGGTGCGCTGTCGCACAGACTGCGCGCATTGATACCGCTAAATTTCAGGCGAATCCATCCAGGGAGACAAGCATGAACACAACGAAGATAGTGGGCATCGTGTTGATCGTCGGTGGCATCCTCGGCCTGGTGTACGGCGGCTTCAGCTACACCAAAGAGACGCACGAGACCAAGATCGGACCCTTGACGTTGTCGGTCACCGACAGGGAAACGGTCAATGTTCCGATCTGGGCCGGCATCGGCGCCATCGTGGCCGGTGGCGTGTTGCTGGTCATCGGCGGCAGGAAGGCTTGAGCCCCGCGCCTCCAGCTCCGTGCGGTCAGTTCCGCGCGGCCTGCAGCAATGGTGTGGCGGCCACCCGGATTGGCGCCGGTGTCTGGCGATATTGCACGTCGGACAGCAGCCGGCCGAGTTCCTTCCTGACGACGGCGTAGCATTCGCAGGCGTGCGCCTCCAGTCCGGATCGCTTGAGCACCGCGATGTGGCCGCGGCGATAGCTGATCAGCCCGGCACGCTGCAGGTTGCCGGCGGCTTCGGTGATGCCTTCACGACGCACCCCCAACGCGCTGGCGATCAGGTCCTGCGTCATCACCAGTTCATTGGATGGCAGTCGATCGAGCGTGAGCAACAGCCAGCGGGACAGCTGCTGCTGAATCGAATGATGCCGGTTGCACGCCGCCGTCTGGCACATCTGCGTGACCAGTGCCTGCGTGTAGCGCAGCAACAAGCGCTGCATGAAACCGCCGCGATTGAATTCCCGCTTCAGCACCTTGCTCGGCAACCGGTAGCCGTATCCGGCCGTCTGCACCACGGCCGAACTCGGCGTCGTGTCGCCCCCCATGAACAACGCAATGCCCAGCACGCCTTCGTTGCCGACGCCCGCGATTTCAGCCGACAGGCCGGACTCGATGATGTAGAGCATTGATACGATGGCCGTGGCGGGGAAGTAGGCATGGCGCAACTGGCCACCAGGCGCGTAGAGGGTCTCGCCGAGCAGCATCGGCACTTGCTCCAGATGCGGTGCCAACCGGTCGAAGTCCGCCGTGGGCAGCGCGGCGAGCAGGTGGTTCTGATTGGGGCTGTGCAGTGTTGTCATGGCGGACATGAACACTAGTGACCGGCGCCAAGTTCGACGCCGATACCCCGG
>JANMCS010000190.1:0-16342 GCA_031361405.1 Betaproteobacteria bacterium | reverse complement strand
TAGTGATCGATGCGGTAGACCTGATCCTCCGCGAAGTACCGGTGCACCAGCGCGTTCAAATGCTGCGCGGACGCCAGGTCGCGGCCAAAGGGCTTCTCGATCACCAGGCGGGTCCAGCCACGGCTGCGATTGAGGCCGCCCTCCCCCAGCGCCTCAATGGTCGCGGGAAAGGCGCCGGGCGGAAGCGCCAGGTACAGGATGCGGTTGCCGGGCAACCCACAGGCGCGTTCCAGTTCCGTCATGCGCGCACCGAGACGCGCGAAGTCGGCAGCAGTTCCCGCGCCGAGTCCCTGGAAGTGCAGGCACGTATCGCACCAGCGGCGTAACTGTGGCGAATCCGCCAGATCGGCCTTGTCCAGGGCGACGCGCGCCTGCATCCGAAAGCGCTCATCGGTGAATTGCTCGTCGCGCCCGACGCCCAGCACCTGGCAGCGCGCGGGCAGCAGGCGGTCATACATCAGCTGGTACAGCGCCGGCAGCAGCTTGCGATCCATCAGGTCGCCGGTCGCGCCGAAAATGACAATCAGGCAGGATTGCCGACTATCAACCTTGTTCACGTGACTTCACCTCATCGGAGCACGGCACACGGTCCGTTGTGCGGACCGCCGGAGCATGTGGAGTCATCTTACTATCGCGGCGATCAGGACGTGCTGCCACGGTCGACGCGCCGAATGTGACTCACGGTGGGACGCATGACGAAAAAACGGCCGGGGCGGTGAAAACCCCGGCCGGACTGTCCAACTTGTTTTATCCGGATCGATCGCGCGTGGCGATGGATCGTGAAGACCGGCTCAGGACTTGCCGAATTGCATCTTGGCGCTGCTGACACACGCATCCTTGGACGGACCCGCGAGAGCATCGCACTTCTCGATCGCCACCTTGTAGTCGGCGTCGCGCTTTTCGACGTTGGCCTCGACGCGGGCATCGGACTGCTTCACCGCCGCATCATTGCGGGTATCGGCCACGACGCGGTCGACCTTGGCGTCGGCCTTGCCCCTGACAAGCGCGGCCTTGCCCTCCTTCACGCAGACGTCCTTGGGATTGCCGGCGAGGTCATCACATCGTTCGATGGCAATGGCGTACATGGCTTCCGCCCGCACAATCCGCGAATGCTCGCGCGCCTTGGGCGTGTTTTCGTACGCTGCTTCGGCGTCGGCCTTGGCCACATTGTCCTTGCCCTTGGCTTCGGCCATGCAGATGTCATTGGCATTGCCGCTCAGTGACGCACAACCATCGCGGTCGAGCTTGTACTGCGCGTCGGCACTTTTCATGGCCGCGGCGAGGCTGTCCTTCGACATCGGCGCCGTGGACGTGGGCGCCGCCATCGTGGCTCTCGGCGCGTAGGTCTGTGCCACAGCGTTGCCGGCCATGCCGAGGCCGGCCGCGACAAACATTGCGATCATCAATTTGGACATGGAATTTCCCTATGGTTCAGAAGTGTTTGCGGGAGCCTTGTGCAAGGCTGGAAATGCCAAGTCGAAGCCCGCTGCCTGCAGCAACCCTGGACAACGAACGCTTGCGCTTTCTGCGCACCGCAACCCGGTATTTCTTTCCCGTGAACCTGAACCATACGTCCACTGCGATCCGGGTGTCTGTACGTTGCCGCACCCACGAACGCCAACCGCACCAGCGCGACCCGCTACGCCACCAACGTCGCGTTCATCGTGACGTTCGCCTTCAGCAATTTCGACACCGGGCACCCCACCTTGGCCTTGTTGGCGACTTCCTGAAACGTTGCGTCGTCGGCCCCGGGAATGATCGCGGAGACCGTGAGGTGACTCGACGTGATCACGAAGGCGTCGCCGACCTTTTCAAGCGTGACGTCCGCGTGCGTTTCGATCTTGTCGGCCGTCAACCCGGCCTCGCCCAACATCAGCGACAGCGCCATCGAGAAGCACCCGGCATGGGCCGCGCCGATCAATTCCTCGGGGTTGGTGCCCTTGCCACCCTCGAAGCGTGCCTTGAAGCCGTAAGGCGCCTCGTTGAGGACGCCGGTCTCGGTGGAAATGGTGCCGATTCCGTCCTTGAGGCCACCTTTCCAGACTGCCCACGCCTTCTTGATCATGATCGCTCCAGTAAACAATGAGATTGAGGCGTAGTACTCGATGGACTCTAGCCGCCGCATTGCAAAATGTCTGTAGGACAATTCCCACGGCGTCCAAGGCGTATCCGGCCATCTGCGTCCGCCGCGGCCGCAAGCTTCGGCAGCGGAAGTGCGGCACCGCACAGACACCCATGCGCATATTGCCTAGTCTCTGCTCATCAAGCGGAGGGCGCATGCCGTTGGCTCAACACATCGCGATACACGGGATTGCAATCGCATGACCGAGCGGACAAGCCCGGATGCTGGTGCTGCGACAGCGCTCGCCAGTACACCGACGCAGGAAACCGTGGCATATCGGACGTTGATCCATGATCGGTCGGGCCTGGGTATGGGGCACGTGCAGCGCAAGTGGAGGCAGGCCGCCGCAACAAGCCATGCTGCCATGGCCCTGGAGCATCGCCAGCTGGTGCAAACCATTCATCTCACGGACGGTATCAGCGAGGAACAAGCGGAATTGCAGGTTACCGCATTCGAGAAGCACTTCAAGGATGACCCGGCATAGCGAAGCGCGTGGCCTGGCCGACAGGCTTGCGCAGGACACTGCATCGGCTCGCGTCAACGTTGCCTCGATCGTCATGAAGTCGGTATCGAGGCGGGCTGACGCCGCGGGGGCGGGGCAAGGGCGGAACATCCGCGCGTTGTGTGCGGTAGCAGACCGACCAATACACGTTCGCCCGCTAGTCTTGATCCATGCCCGCCTGGCAAAACGTGTCGATCGCGACGCGTACGCAGCGGTGGACATGTCGAAACTGGGAGCAACTCATGCTTGGAACCGTACTCTTGATCGTCCTGATCCTGGTCCTGATCGGCGTCCTGCCCACGTGGCCGCACGCCCGTACCTGGGGCTATGGCCCCAGCGGCATCGTCGGCGCCGTTGTGCTAATCCTGATCGTCCTGTTCCTGATGGGGCGCCTGTAATACCGAGCGGCAACGCCGGCAAATCTCAAACCAAGGAAATGGCATGAACAATTTCACTCGCAAGCTGGCAGCACTTCTCGGCGTGATTCTCCTGGCAACGGCCATGGGCTGCGCGTCGACGGCAAAGAAGGAAGGCACCGGCGAATACGTCGACGATACCGTGATCACCACCAAGGTGAAAGCTGCCATCCTGAACGACGCGATGCTCAAGTCGGCTGAAATCAACGTTGAAACGTTCAAGGGCGTTGTGCAATTGAGCGGCTTCGTGAGCAGCCAGGCCGCCGTCAACCAAGCCGTGGTGGTTGCCCGTGCAGTTGGGGGCGTCAAGTCCGTCAAGAACGACATGCGGCTCAAGTAGTCAAGCGGGAATCGCGCGCCTGCCTGAACACTGGTAGGCTCGCGGCATGACTTACTGTATCGGTGTGATGCTCGACAAGGGCATGATGTTCGCGTCGGACTCCCGGACCAATGCCGGGATGGACAACATCGCCAAATTCTGCAAGATGACGGTGTTCGAGCGCCGTGGAGATCGCGTGATGGTCATGCTGAGTTCCGGCAACCTTGCGGGAACCCAGGCGGTGATCGGCATGCTCAACCAGCGATGCGCGGCAGGCAGCGACGTGCCTAACCTCTGGACCGCGCGAACGATGTTCGACATTGCCATGCTGGTCGCCGACGCGATGCGCGACGTCGACGAGCGCGACGGCGAGTATCTCGAGAAGAACGATATCGGCTTCAATGCATCGTTCATCCTCGGCGGCCAGATCCTCGGCGAGCCGCAGCGGCTCTTTCGCATCTATGCGGAAGGCAATTTCATCGAAGCGGGCGAGGACACCACCTATTTTCAGACCGGTGAGACCAAATATGGCAAGCCGATTGTCGACCGCGTGATCACCCGTCACACCGATCTCGCGGATGCCGCCAAGTGCGTGCTGGTGTCCTTCGACTCGACGATGCGCAGCAACCTGTCGGTGGGCATGCCCATCGACCTTCTCTGCTACGAGCGGGACAGCCTCGAAGTGCAGAAGCGCCGCCGCTTCGTCGAAGGCGACGCCTATTTCAATGCGCTGAGCCACGAATGGGGCGAAGGCACGCGGCAGGTGTTTCGTCAGTTGCCCGAGCTGCGCTGGTGACGCGGCGCGGGGTCCGAATCGACTCCTTTCTTGTCACCTGCGAACATGGCGGCAACCGGATACCCGCGCCATTGCGGTCGTTGTTCGGCCCCCATCGCGCACTGCTGACGACGCACCGCGGCTTTGATCCCGGCGCGCTGGTGATGGCGAGGCAGCTCGCGACGGCCTTCGCCGCGCCGCTGGTGACATCGACGATCAGCCGGCTGGTGGTGGACCTCAACCGATCGCTTGGCCATCCGCATCTTTTCTCCCGCGCAACGCGCGGCGCGCCGCCCGATACGCGCGCATCGATCCTGGCGCTGCACTACCTGCCGTATCGCGTGGAGGTCGAGCGACTCGTGGCGCAGGCGGTGGACCGCGGCCATCGCGTGATCCATGTGTCGTCCCACAGCTTCACGCCGATCCTGGATGGCGACGTGCGCCGCGCCGACGTGGGCCTGCTCTACGACCCATCGCGTCGTGGCGAACGCGACCTGTGCGCGCGCTGGAAGGCCGCCCTGGCCGCACGCGCACCGCTGCTGCGCGTGCGCCGCAATTATCCGTATGCCGGCAAGGGCGACGGCCTGACGGCGTATCTGCGCCGGCGCTTTCCACCGGCCGCCTATGTCGGCGTCGAGCTGGAGGTCAACCAGCGCATCGTCCTTGCCGCAGGGCGCGCCTGGGCCGCCCTGCGCGGCACGCTGATCGAATCGTTACGACTTGCCAGCGCCACTTGAGCTTTCCCATGTACGGCCACCGGAGTTCCTGATGCAGATTCGCGCCGGCTTTGAAATGATCTACGACTGTCCGCAACCGATTCCGATGATCCTCAACGTCAACGTGCACTTCACGCGCGTGTCCGATCTCGTCGGTCGCGACGACCTGGTGATCGAACCGCCGGTGCCGATGGCCGCGTACCGCGACGGCTTCGGCAACTGGTGCACGCGCATCGTGGCGCCGAAGGGACGCACGCGCATCACGGCCAACGCGCTCGTCAACGACAGCGGCGCCCCCGACGTGATCGTGCCCGACGCGCGCCAACTGGCGGTGCAGGACCTGCCGGAGGAAACGCTGGTCTTCCTGAATGGCAGCCGGTATTGCGAAACCGATCGGCTGTCCGAGATCGCGTGGGGACTGTTCGGGCACGGCCCGACGGGATGGGCCCGCGTGCAGGCGATCTGCGACTACGTCCACCACCACATCACGTTTGGCTACGAGCATGCGCGCATGACCCGCACGGCGTTCGAGGCCTACTTCGACAAGACCGGCGTGTGCCGCGACTATGCCCATCTCGCCGTTGCGTTCTGCCGGTGCATGAACATCCCCGCGCGCTATTGCACCGGCTACCTGGGCGACATGGGCACGCCACCACCGTGGGGACCCATGGATTTCGCGGCGTGGTTCGAAGTGTTTCTCGACGGCCGCTGGCACACGTTCGACGCGCGCAACAACACGCCGCGGATCGGGCGCATTCTGATTGCGCGCGGGCGCGATGCCGCCGACGTGGCCATCAGCAGCACCTTCGGTCCCAATACACTGGCAAGCTTCAAGGTATGGACCGACGAGGTCAAAGCCGCCTGAATCCAGAACGTGCCGGCGATGCGGCTCAAGCCACCTGTTCCAGCAGCGCCCGGGCCGCAGGCTCGGATGACGCCGGGTTCTGGCCGGTGACCAGCAGGCCATCGCTGACCACGAGCGGTTGCCAGTCGGCCACGCTGGCATAGTGGCCGCCGCTGGCCTTCAGCATGTCCTCGACCAGGAAGGGCACGACGTCGGTCAGCCCTGCCGCCTTCTCCTCGGTGTTGGAAAATCCGGTGACCTTCTTGCCGTGCACCAGCAGGCGTCCATCCGGACCGCCTACATGGCGCAACACCCCGGGTGCGTGACACACGGCGCCCACCGGCTTGCCGGCGGCAATGAATGCTTCGATCAGGCTGATGGAGGAAGGATCTTCCGCCAGATCCCACAGCGGGCCATGTCCACCGGGATAGAACACGGCATCGAAAGCATCCGCGTCGACCTCCGCAAGTTTGACCGTGGAGGCCAGCGCTGACTGTGCAGCGGCATCGTCTTTGAAGCGACGCGTGGATGCCGTTGCCGCTGCGGGATCGTCGCTCTTGGGATCGATGGGCGGCTGCCCGCCCAGCGGCGACGCCAACGTGACGTTCGCGCCGGCATCCTTGAACACATTGTACGGGCCCGCGAATTCCTCCAGCCAGAAGCCGGTCTTGCGGCCCGTTTCGCCAAGCTTGTCGTGGGACGTCAAAACCATCAATATTTTCATCGCCGCTTTCATGTCGAGTTGGGATTGGTGCTCAGTCATGCGGCAGGCGGACAATCAATTTGCCGAAGTTCCTGCCCTCAAGCATGCCGATGAAGGCTTCCGGGGCATTCTCAAGGCCCTCGACGATATCTTCGCGGTACTTGATTTTGCCTGCCGCGACCCATCTGCTCATCGGGCCGAGGAACTCGCGGAAGCGACTGCCGTAATCGTCGAAAACGAGGAATCCTTGCATCGTGATGCGTTTGGTCAGCAGCGTACGCATAACCAGCCCCAGGCGGTCCGGACCTGGAGGCGGAACCGCAGCATTGTATTCGGCGATCAGACCGCACAGCGGAATGCGCGCGCGGGTATTGAGCAAGGGCAGCACGGCGTCGAATACTGCGCCGCCGACGCTCTCGAAGTAGACATCGACACCCGCGGTGCATGCTTCTGCAAGTCGTAGCGGGAAATCGGCGCGGCGGTGATCAATGCACGCATCGAATCCCAGTTCGTCGACCACATACCGGCACTTGTCGGGACCACCCGCAATGCCCACGGCGCGGCACCCCATGAGCCCCGCCAATTGCCCAACCACCGCGCCCACCGCCCCACTGGCAGCGCCGACGACCACGGTTTCTCCGGCCTTCGGCTGGCCGATCTCCAGCAGTCCCATATACGCGGTGAAGCCGGGCATGCCGAGAACGCCGAGCGCCAACGATGGGTGCGCCATCGAGCTGTCGATCTTGATGAGGCCCCTGCCGTCCGAGATCGCGTATTGCTGCCATCCGCAGTAGCACAGGACCAGATCGCCTGCCTTGAAGCCTGGGTGGAGCGAAATTTCGACGCGGGAAACGGTACCACCGACCATGAGCCCGCCGACCGGTACCGGCGCTGCACAGGACGGCGCGTCGCTCATCCGGCCACGCATGTAGGGGTCGAGCGACAAAAACAGTGTGCGCAACAGGATATGGCCTGGCGTCGGCGCCGGTTCGACGACTTCTTCGATGCGGAAATCGGCAATCGTCGGCGCGCCGACGGGCCGCGCATTCAGAACAATCCTGTGATTGATCAGGTCCATGGTGAACTCGATGCTTGACCAGCCGATGCATGGTGGCGCCGACCCCGTTGGTCGGTTTGGAAGCGCACCGTGAGACCGGGTGACGTAGTGCAGAATTTACGTGCATGCATTCGATGACGACATGCCGCCCCCAGGACGGTGGCGCAGGACGTCCGGTACGGCAGTGCGTTCATGCGCCGGATCAGGCTGAGGCGCCGAAAAGCGCGCCCACACCCGCCGTGATGGCCATCGCAAGCGCCCCCCAAAACGTGACGCGCAGCGCGCCGGTCATTACATTGGCGCCGCCGGCGCGTGCGGCAGCCACGCCCAATGCTGCCAGGAAGACCAATGACATTCCCGATACCCAGTAGATGAGTCCCGCCGCTGGCGCGAGAGCCGCTGCAGCGATAGGCAGGACCGCGCCGATCGCGAAGCTGGCCGCCGAGGCCATGGCCGCCTGAACCGGATTGGCGCTCTGCGCCTCCGAAATGCCGAGTTCGTCGCGCGCATGCGCGCCCAGCGCATCGTGCAACATCAATTGCGCCGCCACCTGCTCGGCCAACTCCTGGTCGAGGCCGCGTGTGACGTAAATCGCGGTCAGCTCGCGCCGCTCTGATTCCGGATCGTCCGCGAGCTCCATGCGCTCGCGCGTGAGATCGGCATTCTCCGTGTCCGCCTGCGAGTGCACCGAAACATATTCACCGGCGGCCATTGACATGGCGCCCGCCACGAGGCCCGCGATGCCCGTCAGCAGGATGCTGTTTGGGGTCGCGTTGGCCGCAGCCACGCCGACGATGAGACTGGCGGTGGAAACGATGCCGTCATTGGCGCCTAGCACGGCTGCGCGAAGCCAGCCGACACGAGCGGTGCGGTGTCGCTCAGCGTGGCCGCGCACGGATTTTCCGCCGTAACGAACCGCGGTGGCGAGCGCGACCGGCAGCGCGCTGCTCACGCGGTGTGCAACCTGATCCAGGCCACATAGCGATCCATCCAACCCTGCAGGAATTTCCTGCTTCCTTCGCCAATGTTACCCGCTGCGTCGAACAATCCTTCCTTCACCTGCACGAAGGCTTCCGGCTGGCCCATTGTCGGCGCGTCAAGCGTGGCAAGAATGGTCCGCAGATGTTGCTGCGCCACCGCGGTACCGACGGCGCCCGGTGACGCGCCCATGATGCCCACCGGCTTGCGCGCCCACGAACTCTTGCCGGACGGCCGCGAGCCGTGATCAATCGCATTTTTCAACACGCCAGGCACCGACCGGTTGTATTCCGGGGTGACGAACAACATTCCCTGCGCCGCTGCAAGTTCATCCTTGAAGCGCAGCACCGCAACGGCCTGGTGGGCGTCGTCGTCCTGGTTATACAACGGCAGGTCGCCGATCACGGATTCGGCGAACGTGAAGTCGTCTGGCGCAAGCCGCATGATGGCATTGGCGAGCTTGCGGTTGTGTGATTCGCGGCGGAGGCTGCCAACGATCACCGCGATCCGGGTTTGGGACATGGTCAACTTTCAGCCGTGGTGGAATGGGATGCAGGAGCTTCGAAAATGCCAATGGAGCGTCAGTCATGCCGTGGACATTGCATCGTGGTTGCTCGCTTCATTCGAACCCGACCCGCCGACTATCGCAGCCGCTTACTTCGGCCGAGGTCGGGCGAGGGTCGGCTGCACCGCCTGCAGTCGGCCTGCGCGCAATTCAGTCACGGCCTTGGCTACCGCACGCGCCACGTTGCGCGACTCCTCCTGGACCGGTTCATCCCGGTCGAGCGCTTCGTGACTGGTGGCATACGGTTCGTAGTAGCCGATGAACCGGTCGAGGCGCGCCGGCGCACCGGCGTCGATGAATCCCATCCAGTCCAGCCAATCGGAAAGGCCGCGCCGTGACCCTTCGATGCCCGCGACATCGCCGTGCACGATCAGCCCGTAGGCCCGACCCGCGAGATGCTGCGGATAATTCCATCCGGCCATCTCGAGTTCCTTGGCCTTGGCCGCCTTTTTGCCCGAGGTGGACGTGGGGTCTGGATTGCCGCCATCCGCGCACACCAGGCGATCGATCATCAGTTTGAGAGGGCTCGGACTCTGGTACCAATACACTGGAGAAACAATGATCACCGCGTGCGCGGCCGTCCAGCGTTCATAGATATCGGCCATCCAGTCGTTGGTCTGATTCAACGCGTGGTTGGGGTAGCAGCTGCAAGGCCAATGGCACAGCGGCATTGCGGTCGACGCGCACCCCTTGCAGGGATGAATCTTCAACCCGTATTCGGACGTGAGCAGACTGAGATCGAGTACATCGACATCGACATCGTCCTGCTCCAGCACTTCGCGAGCGAGGCCAAGCAGGCGAAAGGTCTTGGACATCTCGCCTGGGCAGGTGCCGTCATTGCGTGCCGAACCGCAGATCAGTAGTACGCGTGATTGCTGCGCCGGATCGGCCCACCGGCGCTGCGCTTCGGCAATGCGCGCTTTCGTGGCAACCCATTCGGTGGAAAGTTGGTAGTCCGGATCGGCGTACCCGGGTCCAGCGCGCTGCGTAACGGGCGCCTTGCGCCCCTCGATGTACGCGTTCCACGCGATCGCTTCCAGTCGCTCGAGCGACGGCTCTTCGACCCGGAATGCCGGATCAAAGAAGGAGGCGCGAAACCGGAGATTGAATTGCGCTCGTTCCAGCGGGGCCGGCGCCTGACCTTTGCGAATCTGAATCATGTCTGTTTTCCATGTCCAACCGGTTTTGCGGTTGTTCATGATGAGGCGCGCCACGGCCGCCGTATGTACGGTGCCCAACGCAACGCGTTGTAGGCCGAACGCCTACTTCTTGCGCTGCCGCCCGAACAGTTGTGCCAAGGCCAGCAGAATCGACGTGACCAGCACCATGATCGTGGAGATCGCGGCGATGGTCGGGTCGATCTGGTCGCGCAACGCATTGAACATGTTGCGGGTGAGCGTGGAGTTGGCGCCGCCCGATACGAATAACGCCATGATCACCTCGTCGAAGGACGTGAGAAACGACAGCAACGCGCCGGTGATGACGGCAAAGCGGATCTGCGGCAGCGTGACCAGGAAAAACGCCCGGGGCCGCGACGCGCCGAGACTGCGCGCCACCATTTCCTGGTTCATGTCGTAGCTCTTGAACGCCGACGTGACCACCATGATCACCAGCGGAATGGCCAGCATGCTGTGCGCCAGCACGATGCCGGTCAGTGAATTGACGAGGCCGAGCTTGGCGTAGACATAGAAGACGGCGATGGCCACCAGCACGACCGGCACGATGATTGGTGTAACCAGCACCATCGACACGAAACGCACCGCGCGAAAGCGCGACGTGAAGAGGCCATACGCGGCCATCGTGCCCAGTGGTGTTGCCACCAGCGTCGTGAGCAGCGCTGCCTTGAACGACGTGGCCGTGGCCTGCATCCACGATGAAGAATTGAGATAGTTGGCGTACCAGCGCAACGACCATTCGCGCGGTGGAAACTCGAGATACTGCGATGCCGAGAACGACATCGGCACCACGATCACCGTGGGCACCACCAGGAACACCATCACGATGACCGCCAGCGCATACAGCCACAGGCGGCCACGATGCGTGACCTGCGTTTCCGACGCCGGGGCGTCGAGCCACCTCATGTGCCGTGGCCTCCACCGACCATCGGGTCCACTTTCGCGAAACGCGATGCCACGTAGAGGAGGAGCAGGGTCAACACCAGCAGCACGACACCCAGCGAGCTCGCCGCGCCCCAGTTGAAGAAGAGCTCGATGTCATTGGCAATCTGGTTCGACACCATGATGACCTTGCCGCCGCCCAGCACGGCCGGCGTGACGTAGAACCCGAGGCAAAGAATGAACACGATCAGCGCGCCGGCCAGCAGTCCCGGCATTGACAGGGGAAAGAACACCATCCAGAACGCACGCGCCGGACTGGCGCCGAGGTTGGCCGCCGCTTTCAGGTAGTCGCGATCGATCGATCGCATCGCGCCCAGCACGGGCAGCACCAGGAACGGCAACATGATGTGCACCATGCCGATCAGCGTGCCGGTGAGGTTGTGCACCAGCGCCAGCGGCTCGTCCCACAGCCCGAGCTGGATGCCCCAGTTGTTGATCAGTCCCTTGCGCTGGAGCAACGCCAGCCACGCGTAGGTGCGCACGAGCAGCGATGTCCAGAATGGCAGCAGCACGGCGATCAGGCACAGGTTGGCGGCGCGCTGCGGCAACTGCGACAGCACGTAGGCCAGTGGATAGCCCAGCACGATGCAGATGCCGGTGGTGAGCAGGCTTACATGAAACGTGGTGAGGAAGATGCGGTAGTAAGACGGCTGCTCGATCATCCGGCGGTAGTGCATGAGACTGAAGCTTCCGTCGTTGGCGAGGAACGAGAGCCAGAACAGCCACGCCACCGGTGCGATCATCATGACGAGGACCAGCACGAACGCAGGTGCCGAGAGCCCCAGCAAGGCAAACCGCTCACGCAGCGCATCGCTGCGCAGCGCGCCGGCATGGGCACCGACCACGGTGAAGGCCGGCCCGATGTCAGCCATCGTCGTCGGCCACGAGCACGGTGTCCTCGACGCGCAGCGCCAGCCGCACGGGATCGCCCGCCCGCGGTGCCTTCGCCATCGACCCTGCGGTGGCGATGCCGCGCGCGCTGATGCGGCTCCCGTCATTCAGCACGGCCTGCACCAGGAAGGTGTCACCCTGGTAGATCACCTCGGTGACGCGCGCGTCGAGCATGTTCTCGTCCTCGCGTGTTGTGGCGTCGCGCTGGCCATCGTCCACGATCCGCAGTCGCTCGGGCCGCACCATCAGCAATGCCGGCCCGGTCGGTGCCGCGGCCGCGCCGACCCGCAGCGATTGCCCACCGCAACGCACATCGCCGCCGTCGCGCGTAACCTTGAGAAACGACGACTCGCCGATGAACGCCGCGACAAAGCGATTGACCGGCTGCTCGTAGATCGCACGCGGCGTATCGAGTTGCTGCACCCGCCCGCCCGCGATCACCGCGATGCGGTCGGACATCGTGAGCGCCTCGCGCTGGTCGTGCGTGACGTAGATCGTCGTGGTGCCCAGTTTGACGTGCAGCTGGCGCAACTCGATCTGCATCAGCTCGCGCAATTGCTTGTCGAGCGCGGACAGCGGCTCGTCCATCAGCACGATGGAAGGCTCGAACACGATGGCGCGCGCCAGCGCCACCCGTTGCCGCTGGCCACCGGAGAGCTGTTCGACGCGGCGGTTGCCGTAGCCACCGAGCTGGACCATGTCCAGCGCGCTGGTCACGCGCCGCGCGATGTCCCCGGCACTGACGCCGCGCAATTTGAGGGGAAACGCGATGTTGGCGGCCACGTCCATATGCGGGAACAGCGCGTAGTTCTGGAACACCATGCCCAGGTCGCGCTTGTGCGGCGCCAGGCGGATCACTTCGATGTCGCCGAACTTCAGGCTGCCGTGATCCGGCCGGATGAACCCGGCCAGCACCATCAGCAGCGTGGTCTTGCCCGAACCCGATGGCCCCAGCAGCGTCAGGAATTCGCCGCTCTTGACGTCAAGACTGACGTTGTCCAGCGCGCGAACGTCGCCGTAGCGCTTGCCGAGGTCGCGGATCGTGATCGGAACGGCCGCGCGACGCGTCATGCCCCTGCCTTCATCGCCAGTCTCCAGGGCACCGCGCGCTGCGCGGCAATCTCACTTATTCGGTCAGCATGTTCTGGTACAGGGCCGCCGCCTTTTCCTCGTTCTTGATGTACCAGTCGAGGCTGATCGGCAATTGCCTGGCGGCGTTTTCCGGCGACGACGGCAGGCGCTTCGCGTAGGCAGCGTCGATCGTGCCGAGATCATAGGCCTTCTTGTTGGTGGGGCCGTAGGTGATGTACTTGGTGAATTCGGCCTGATATTGCGGCTTGCTGACCTCGGCCAGGAATTTCATCGCCGTGTCCTTGTTGGGCGCGCCCTTGGGAATCGCGAAGCAATCGTAGTCGAGCAGGCCCTGGTTGTACGTGTAGGCCACCTTGCCGCCATCCTTGGCCACCACGTCGAAGCGGCCGTTCCAGCCGGTGATCATGTCGACCTCGCCGTCCTTCATCAGCTGCGCATGCTGTGCGCCGGACGCCCACCACACGGCGATGCTGGGTTTCAATTCCTTGATCTTCTTGATCGCGCGCTCGATGCCGCCCGGCGCCGACAACACTTCGTAGACCTTGTCCGGCGGTACCCCATCGGCCATCAAAGCGGGTTCGAGCGCGCCGGCCACGCCCTTGCGGTACGAACGCTTACCGGGAAATTTCTTCACGTCCCAGAAGTCGGCCCAGTTCTGCGGACCGTTGTCGCCGTAGGTCTTGGTATTCCACGCCATCACGGTGGAGAACACGTCACCGCCGACGCAATATTCACCGGCCATGCCGGGGACGAAGTTCGACGCGTCGATCATCTTGTAGTCGAGCTTTTCGAGCAGGCCCTCGGCACCGGCGCGCGCCGCGCTGCCCGAGCCGCTGGCCACGACGTCCCACGTGTTGGCGCCGGCTTTCATCTTGAGGCGCAGGTCGCCGATGCCCGTGTAGGTCTCTTCCTTGACCTTGATGCCCATCGCCTTCGCCGCGGGCTGGAACACCGCCTTGCTCTGGCCTTCCTGGTACGAGCCGCCGAACGAGGTGACCGTGATTTCCTGCGCCACGGCGCCCGGGCTGGACAACGTGCCGGCCACGCACAACAGCGCGGCCGAGAGAGTCGAAACGGAACGGCAGGGGGTGCGCATGGTCATTTCTCCAGGAGGCGGCCGCCCGCAATGGGCGCATGGCCGGTGATGCAAGCAGTGTGGGGAGAACGTGGTCGTCGGGAAAGGGCCATTCTGAACCAGATCGTCATACCGCTTTGAAGTTTATTCGGCCGCCGCGCAAGGTCACAGCCGCGCAGCCACGCTCTTGATCTTGCAGTAACTGCGCAGCGCTTCGAGACCTTTCTCCCGGCCGAAGCCCGACCGGCGATTGCCACCGAACGGCACCTCGATGCCGCCGGCAAAATATTCGTTGATGTAGACCTGCCCGGCATCGATCTCGCGGGCAAGGCGATGCGCATTGGCAAAATCGCGCGTGTACACGCCAGCGACCAGTCCATAGGCGGTGCCGTTGGCCAGCGCGATGGCCTCTTCGATGTCGTCGAACACCTGCACGCACAGCACAGGCCCGAAAATTTCATCCTGCACCGCCTCGTCGTGCAAGGGCACGTCGTCGAGGATGGTCGGCGCATAGAACCATCCACTGCCCGTAACCGGGTCGCTGCGGCGCGCACCGCCTGCAGCGACGCGTATGCCGCGGGCGCGAGCACGCTCGACATAGCCGTCGATCCGCGCCAGCTGCGACGCCGAATTGACCGGACCGAGATCGGGATTGCGCAGGCCATGTCCCAATGTCATCGCGTCGACGCGCACGCCCAGGCGCTCGACGAACGCGTCGTGGATGGACCGCGCAATCACCAGCCGCGAACCGGCTGAACAGATCTGCCCGGCATTTTCGAAGATGGCGCCGAACACGCCGTCGATCGCCCGCGCCGGATCGCAATCGGCCAGCACCACCACCGGCGACTTGCCGCCCAGTTCGAGCACCACGCGTGTCACGCGATCCGCTGCGCTTTTCATCACGCCAATGCCGGTGGCCACCGATCCGGTGAACGTGATGTGATCGACGCCCGGATGCGCCACCAGCGGCGCGCCCACGCTGGCGCCGGTGCCGGTGACGACATTGCATACGCCCGGGGGCAGCCCGGCCTGGACTAGAAGTTCGGCCAGCATCAGCGCGGTCAACGGCGTCTGCTCCGCCGGCTTCACGACCACTGTGCATCCCGCGGCCAATGCCGGCGCCAGTCCGCGCGCCGTGGTGGCCAGCGGATAGTTCCACGGCACGATCTGCGCGGCCACGCCCACCGGTTCGTTGATCGTGTACGCGAGATAGTCCTCGCCCAGCGGAAACGTGTCGCCCTGGTGCTTGTCGCAGGCACCGGCGTAGTACTCGAAGGTGCGGGCGGCATTGGCGACATCCCCTTGCGCCTCGATCAGCCGCTTGCCCGAATCGAGCGCCTCAACTACGGCCAGCCGCGCGGCGTTCTCGCGAATCAGCGCTGCCGTACGCATCAGGATGCGGCCGCGCTCCGCCGGCAACGTGCGCCGCCACGGACCTGCGAGCGCCGCGCGCGAGGCCGTCACGGCGGCATCAACGTCCTCGGCCGTGCCCGCAGCAAATTCCGCAAACGCGGCGCCGGTGCCGGGATCGAAGGTAGGCATGCGACTATTGGAGAACGAGGGCACCCACCGCCCGCCAATCCAATGCCGGTCCGGCAAGTCGGGCAGCGTGCCGGTCCTCTGCGCTTGCGCGGTCAGCGCGTGCAGATCCGCCTGTTGGGTCACGCGAGTTCGCTTTGCTGGTGCGTGGCGCGCGCCAGCCAGATCGGGTCGATATCGACACCCCACCCCGGCTCGCTGGGAATCGTCACCATGCCGTCGACCACGGTGAACGGCGACGACGAGAAGAGCCCCTCCTGCCACGGGTAATAGTCGCGACCCTCGATCGCGAATTCGAGATATTTTCCGGCGTTGGGGATGGCGCCCAGCAGGTGCATCGTGAACAGCGTGACCATCGACAGGTTGGCGCTGTGCGGCGTGCACGGCAGCCCGGCCATTTGCGCCATCCGGGCCACGCGCAGCGTGCGCGTGATGCCGCCCAGGTAGCAGATGTCCGGCTGGATCACGTCGACCGCCCGCATGTCGATCATATGCCGCCACGTCGGGATGTGGCAGTCCTGCTCGCCGCCGGTGACGTCGATGGCGAGCGCATCGCGCACCTCCTTCGTCTGCTCCAGTTCCCAATACGTGCAGGGCTCTTCAAAGTGGCTGACGCCGTGTTGTTCGAGCA
>JANMCS010000313.1:0-1340 GCA_031361405.1 Betaproteobacteria bacterium | reverse complement strand
GACGAAGTGGCGCTGCTCACCCCGATCGTCAAGGCCTTCATCAGCGACAACGCCTGGACCGCCACCTCGTCGTGCATGCAGGTGTTCGGCGGCCACGGCTACATCCACGAGTGGGGCATGGAGCAATATGTGCGCGACGCGCGCATCAACATGATCTACGAGGGCACCAACAGCATCCAGTCGCTCGACCTGCTGGGCCGCAAGGTGCTGGCCGACAACGGCGCCAAGCTGAAGAAGTTCGGCCGCCGGGTGGCCGAGTTTGTCGAAGAAGAAGGCATCAGCGAGGCGATGCAGGAGTTCATCAACCCGCTGGCCGATCTGGGCGACAAGACCACCAAGCTCACCACCGAACTGGGCATGAAGGCCTTCCAGAACCCCGACGAAGTAGGCGCCGCCGCGGTGGACTACCTGCGCGTGTGCGGCCATCTCGTGTTTGCCTACTTCTTTGCCCGCATGGCCAAGGTGGCGCTGGAGAAAAAAGATTCCGGCGATCCGTTTTACGCCGCCAAGCTGGCCACGGCACGCTTTTATTTTGCCAAGCTGTTGCCCGAAACCGCCTCGCTGATCCGCAGCGCACGCTCCGGCGTGGCGCCGCTGATGGCGATGGACGAAACCCTGTTCTGACGCCTTGGCGATCTCGATTCCAACCTGAGGAGGACACAACGATGTGGAAACAATCATTCGCCGCCGTACTCTGCTTGGCGGCCACCACGGTGGCGCTGGCCCAAAGCACGCCTGCCGGTCTGTGGAAAACGATCGACGACGATACCGGCAAGGAAAAGTCGCTCGTGCGCATCACCGATGCGGCGGGCGTCTATGGGGGCAAGGTCGAAAAGGGCCTGGATCCCAACCCGAAAGACACGCTGTGCACCAAATGCACCGATGAGCGCAAGGATCAGCCGATCGTCGGCATGACGATCATCAAGAACGCCAAGGCCAGCAGCGACGATAAAGAGACGTTCGAAGGCGGTGAGATCCTCGATCCCAACAACGGCAAGATCTACAAGCTGCGGCTGAAGATGCTGGAGGGTGGCAAGAAGCTGGAAGTGCGTGGCTACATCGGCCCGTTTTTTCGCAATCAACAATGGCTTCGCGTGGAGTGAGCATGAACCGATTCAATGTCCGCAAGGTGGCGGTGCTGGGCGCCGGTGTGATGGGTGCGCAGATTGCTGCGCATCTGGTCAATGTCAAGGTGCCGGTGGTGCTGTTTGATCTGCCCGCCAAGGAAGGGCCGAAGAACGGCATCGTCACCAAGGCCATCGACGGCCTGAAGAAGCTCAAGCCCGCGCCGCTGGGCGTGCCCGAGGATGCGGTGTTCATCCAGCAGGCCAACTACGAAG
>JANMCS010000293.1:0-3300 GCA_031361405.1 Betaproteobacteria bacterium | reverse complement strand
CAGCACGACCGCGTACGCCGCCAGCATCGTGTGTGGCACCGACGCGGCAGAACTGGTGCACGCCCGCAAAGGCGCCCAGCACCGCCCAATCCTCGATCACCACGTGGCCTGCAATCTGCGCATTGTTCGAAAACGTCACGTTGTTGCCCACGACACAATCGTGGGCGACGTGCGTGTAGGCGAGGAAGAGGTTGTGGTCACCGATGGCGGTGTCGCCGCGGTCCTGCACGGTGCCCGCGTGCACGGTGGAATACTCGCGGAACACGTTGTCGCTGCCGATCGTCGTCGTGGTCGGCTCGCCGCCATATTTGCGATCCTGCGCGATCTCGCCAATGGAGGCGAACTGGAACAAGCGATTGCGCTCGCCCAACCGCGTGCGCGCCGCCACGACGACGTGCGGCCCCAGCACCGTCCCGGTGCCGATCCTGACGTTGGCGCCGACGATCGAATACGGACCGATCGCCACATCGACCGCGAGTTCGGCCGAGGGATCGATGACGGCAGTGGCATGAATCGCGGACACGCTGCGGCTCAAGTGGGCATCCCCAGCGTGACCTGCGCTTCGGCCGCAAGCTGGTCGCCGACCCACGCCTGCACCGCGAACGCCGCGCCGGGCGCCATGCGCGACTCGAGGCGCAGGCGATCGCCCGGGACGACCTGGCGCTTGAAACGCACGCCATCGATTCCGGTCACGACGAACGACGCCTGGGCATCGGTGGCGTGCGCGAGCACGATCGACAGCTGGACGAGCGCTTCGAGCACCAGCACGCCAGGCAGCACCGGATAGCCCGGAAAATGTCCCTGGAAGCACGGCTCGTTGATCGTCACGCATTTCATGCCGCGCGCCTCGCTGCCGGGCGTTACTGCATCGATGCGGTCGAGCAGCAACGTTGGGTAGCGATTGGGCAACGACTGGAGAAGCGCTTCCAGCCTGGCCAGTGACAACGTCATGCGGACTCTCCGGGTTCGCCGGCCTGCGCGCGCCATTGTTTTTCCAGCGCGGCAACGCGAGCCGCGAGGTCGCGCAGCCGCCGCAATTCGGACGCGACGTGCTGCCACTCGCGGTGCGGCAACGTGGGAAAGGATCCGGTGTAGGCGCCGCCCGTGCCCGTGATGGATTTCGACACCAGCGTCGCGGCGGACACCGTGGTGCCATCGGCGATGGACAGGTGCCCCGCGATCATCGCGGCGCCGCCGATGCGGCAATGGCGGCCGATGATCACGCTGCCGGCGATGCCCACACAGCCAGCTATGGCGGTGTGCGCGCCGATGCGGCAGTTGTGTCCGACCTGGATCTGGTTGTCGAGTTTCACCCCGTCCTCGATCACCGTGTCGTCGATCGCGCCGCGGTCGATCGTGGTGTTGGCGCCGATTTCGCAATCCGCTCCGATGATCACCCTGCCGACCTGCGGAATCTTGTGCCAGCGCCCACCGTCATCGGCCATGCCGAATCCATCGGCGCCGACGACCGCTCCCGCGAAGACCACCGTACGCTCGCCCAGCGTACAACCCGCATGGATCACGGCGTGGGCATGGACCTGGGCACCGGCACCCAGGACGACGTCATCGCCGATGTAGGCGCCGGGGCCGACGGACGCACCCGGCCCGACGGTGGCGCGCGCGCCGATCACGGCAAAGGCGCCGACGCCCGCGGTGCCATCGACGCGCGCCGAGGGATCGATGCACGCCTGACTGGCAATGCCGTGCGCGGCCGCGGCAGGCGGATGCAGCAACGTGGCCACCCGCGCGTAGGTGAGGTACGGATTGGCATGCACCAGCCGCGGCAGCGTCGTGGCGTCGGCGTCCTCGGGCGTGACGATCACTGCGCCGGCGCGCGTGCCGGCCAGCCGGCCGCGGTGGCGCGCATCGGCGAGAAACGTGATTGCATCCGGGCCGGCGCCATCGAGCGTGCCCACGCGGCGCAGCACGACGTTACCGTCGCCATGCACTGCGGCGCCGACGGCATCGGCCAATTGACGAAGCGTGAAGACAGGGGTGGGCATGGGTGGCATTGTGCACCCGCCACCGTCGCGGAAGACCGCACCGGGCGGCCCGGCGCGAAGCGGGGCTACTTGTCGGCGAGGGCCTTGATGACCTTGTCGGTGATGTCGATGCGCGGACTGGCGAACACCACCGGGTCCTGCAGGATGAGGTCGAATTTTTCGTCCGCGGCGATTTGCTGGATCACCTTGTTGGCGCGTTCCTGGAGGCTGCCCAGTTCCTCGTTACGGCGCAGGTTCTGGTCTTCGCGCGCCTCGCGTTGCATCCGCTGCAGGTCGCGCGACTGGTTGACGAGGTCGCGCTCCTTGTTGCGGCGATCGGCTTCCGCCATCGTGGTGCCGTCCTTGTCCAGCAACGCCTGCAGGTCGCGCACCTGTTTCGACAACCGCTGGATGTCGGCGTCGCGCGCCGCGAATTCCTTTTCGAGCTTTTGCTGGGCGCGCTTGGCAGGTGCCGCTTCCCGGAACAGGCGTTCGGTGTTCACGAAACCGATCTTGTATTCCGCGGCATGGGCGACCCCCACCACGGAGGCGAGCAGCAGCGATGCGGCAAAAAGGCCTGGAATACGCTTCACAATGAACTCCCGCGACAGGTTTGCAGGTCGACGGGTCAGAACACCGTGCCGACCTGAAACTGGAATTTCTGTATTTTATCCTGAGGAATCGAATCGATCGGGATCGCATAGCTGAATTTGAGCGGGCCGATCGGCGAATTCCAGGCGAGGCCCAGGCCCGCCGAATAGCGGAAATTCTCGAAATTGGGTTGGAACCCGTTGACGTAGACCTGGCCGACGTCGAAGAAACCGGAGATCCGCACCGAGCGCTCACCCTTCAAAATCGGATAGAAGAGTTCGGCATTGCCGATGATCTTGCGCTTGCCGCCCAGCGTATTGCCGTAGATGTCGCGCGGACCGAGCGAGCCGGTCTGGTAGCCCCGCACCGAGCCCGCGCCGCCGGCATAGAACGCCTTGAAGAACGGGAACGGCTTGTCGGATATCCCGTTGCCATAGCCCAGGTCTGCCCGCAGCATCAGCACGAAATCGCCATACACCGGCCAGAACGACTGGTTGATGTATTGCAGCTTGTAGTAAGCAAGATCCCCGAACGGCAAACCCACTTCGATCAGCGCCGACTGCAAGCGACCGTAAGACGGATAGAGGATGTCGTTACGGGTATCACGCGACCATCCTGCCGACAGGATGTAGCTGTTGGTGACGTAGCCGAAGTCCTGCACGAACTGGTAGTAGACGGGCGGGCTGTTGGAAAACAGCGTGAGCGACGTGTGCTCGACCCGGAACCC
>JANMCS010000286.1:0-12590 GCA_031361405.1 Betaproteobacteria bacterium | reverse complement strand
CGGGCTTTGCGGCGGTGGAGGCGCTGCGCGACGATGGCTGGCGCGAGCACTCGGCCACGCGCATCGCGCGCCTCTTCGCCCGCGGCGACTGGCGCGACGCGGCCGATGACGTCGGTATCGCGCTCTCGCTCGCCGACAATGTGCTCAATGGCACACAGACCCTGCCGCTGTCGATGCTGGGCAACCCGCGCCAACCCTATACCTGGCCGGACAGCACGAACAACCAGCTGGGCTTCGCCAATGCAACCTGGACCCACGCTTTCGCCGAGGACGCGCTGCTTGCCCTCAATGGCTATTACCGGCGTCTGCGCACCACCGGCGCCAACAGCAATGTGAACGGCGCCTACGATCCGACCGTGTCGCCAGCGGAAGCGTTCAATCTGCAGACGGCAGCCACGACCCGGTCCTGGGGCGGCGCATTCCAACTCAGCGCAAAGCGCGCCTGGGGCCACGTGATGCATCAGTTTGTCGTCGGGGCCGCATTCGATGGCGGCAGCACCAGCTTCCATCAGACCGAACAGGATGCGACGTTCGTCAACGACCGCGAAGCAGTGGGCAGCGGTCCCTTCGCGACGACCACCGACGTCACGTCAAAGGTCCGTTATGCAGGCGCCTATCTTGCCGACACCATCACGCTGTCGAAGGAGTGGTCGATGATGTTGGCGGGGCGCTACAACGCTGCCCGCATCACCACCAATGACCTGACGGGCGATACGCCGGCGATCAACGGCAGCAACAGGTTCCGCCGATTCAGTCCCGCCGTCGGCGGGAACTGGCAGCCCGTTCCGGCTCTGAATGCATTCGTCAGCATCAGCCAGGGCATCCGGGTGCCCACTCCCATCGAGCTCACCTGCGCGGACCCCATGGCGCCGTGCACATTGCCCAACATCTTTGTGGCCGATCCCCCTTTGCAGCCCGTGATCGCCACGACGTACGAAGCAGGCGTGCGCGGTCGTGTCGGCACTACCGGTCACTACAGCGCTGCCATCTATCGCACCGAGCTTGCCGACGATATCCAGTTCGTCAGCGCCGGCAACGGCGCCGTCAATGCCGGTTATTTTCAGAACGTAGGCAAGACGCGTCGCCAAGGCCTCGAGTTGACGGGCGGCGCAGCGGCCGGCGATTTTTCGTGGGTTGCCCGTTACAGTTTTCTCGATGCGACCTATCAATCAGGGTTCGAAGAACACAGTCCCAACAACTCCAGCGCCGATGCCGCTGGACAGATTGCAGTGCAGCCGGGCAATCGGCTGCCCGGCCTGCCCCGCAATACGTTCCGGCTGCGCGCAGACTGGTCGCACGGCCCCTTCGCGATCGGCGCCACTGTACTCGTGGCGGGTTCACAATACGCGCGCGGCGACGAAAACAATCAGGACCGCAGCGGACCGGTTCCCGGTTACACGATCGCGACGCTGGATGGCACGTGGCAGATCGACCGCCAGTGGCAGCTGTTCATGCGCGTCGACAATTTATTCGATCGCACCTATCAAAACTTCGGCATCCTGGGCGCCAACTATTTCCGTGGTCCAGGCAACACCTTCGCTGCCGCGCAGGCCGGTCCCGAACAATTCCGTTCACCGGGCGCCCCCCTCGGCGCGTGGATAGGCATACGCTATCGCCTCGACCGCGGCACTGGCAAGCGCTAGCGTGCGTTCGCATCCTGCGCTCCCATGACCTTGCCCGTTACTCCGCTCCCCCGCCGACAATGGCTGCGCTTGGGCGCGGCGGGTGTCGCGACGGCACTGGTCCCGGCGTCATGGCCCAGTCTGCGCGCGGCCGCGGCGGCCCGTGCAAACGGGTGCGACAGCGGCACGGCGTTCAACTTGCCACTGTTCGTGCCTGGTTCGGACGGCACCTCCGGCCGCCTGTCGATCGGCGCTGACCCGCTGGCGTTGCGAGCTTCCACGAACGGCGACGCCCTCGCGTTCAAGGCCGCGCTCGGCACCCGGGCCTACACCAATCCGACCCTGATCACGGCAACGGGCGCCACGGTGCGGATCGTGCTGGACAACGCATTGCCCGAGCCGACGATCGCGCATTGGCACGGTCTCACCATGGATACACGCAATGACGGCAACGGCGAGACGCTGGTACAGCCCGGTGGGCAATTCGCCTATGCCTTCGCGGTGCGCAATCGCGGGGGCCTGTACTGGTACCACCCGCATCCGCACGGCGCCACGGCACGGCAGGTGCATCGCGGTCTCTTCGGACTGATCGAAGTCGACGATGAGGACCAGCGTGCACTGCGCAGTTCGCTCGAACTGACGCCCGGCGACACCGAACTCACGCTGGTCGTGCAGGACCGCCGCATTGGCGACGGCGACCGGTACGCACCGGCCCCCGAAGACGAGCTTTACGGTTGGTTCGGGTGCCTGCCGCACGTCAACGGCGTGCTGCGTCCGTTTCATGGCGTGGCGCCGCGCCGGTACCGGCTGCGCATTCTCAACGCGTCCAACGCGCGTACGTATCGATTGGCCTTGCGCCGCGACAATGGCACCACGTTGCCACTCCTGCTGCTCGGCACCGATGGCGGCCTGCTTGAACGGCCCGTCCCCTGCACCGAATTGCTGGTGTCGCCGGCGGAACGCATCGATGTGCTCGCCGATTTTGGCGGCATGTCCGGCGGAAGTTTCGTCATCCTCGAAAGTCGCGCGTTCGATTCCATGCAGGCGGTGGTGATGACTGCACCTGCACCCCCCACGGGAGCGACGGCGGGCGACCATGCGCACGGCAACGTCCGCACGACGGATTTGCTCCCTGACGGCGCACCGATGGCCTTGATGCAGTTTCGCATCGGTGGCCGCGGCGCCGCCAAGCCGCCGCTGCCGTCCCGGCTGTCGCGCATGCCGCAGCTGTTGGTCGACAGCGGCGATCCGCGCCCGCTGCGGCTCAGTTTTGCCAAAGGCCGCTGGCGGATCAACGATCGCGTCTACGACACCGCAGTGGCACCTGTCGACGTCGCGCGAGGCGCGCGCGAAACGTGGCTGCTTCGCAACTACCACGCCAGTGCACCGCACGCGATGCACCTGCATGGCTTCCAGTTTCATGTCGTGGAACGCGAGACCAGCCCCGATTTCCTGGCCCCGCTGGCCATGGATGGCCACGGCCGCCTGCCCACGGACCTCGGCCTCAAGGACACCGTGCTGGTCTGGCCGGGCGAATCGGTACGCATCGCCATTGATTTTCGCCATCCGTTCGCGGAAGCGCAGACCTATCTGCTGCATTGCCACAACCTTGAACATGAGGACGCCGGCATGATGCTGCGCGTACGCGTCGGATGAAGAATCGAGCGCAGCGGATTTTGCTCGTCGGTGGTGGCCACAGCCACGTCGAGGTATTACGCCGCTTCGCGCAGAGGCCCGACACAGCAATTGAACTCACGCTGGTATCACCGGCGCCCACCACGTCCTATTCCGGCATGTTGCCGGGCACCGTCGCCGGTCATTACACCAACGCCGAGGCGTCGATTGCGCTCGCGCCGCTTGCCACCTGGGCCGGTGCCCGTTTCGTGCGCGGCGAGGCGGTCAGGCTCGACCTGTACACACGCACCGTACAGCTCGCCTCCGGCGAATTCATCGCGTTCGACCTCGTGTCGCTCGACGTCGGGTCTCATCCCGCAATGACCGTACCTGGCGCGCGTACGCATACGCTGGGCGTAAAACCCGTCGAACCGTTCCTCGCCGCGTGGGCGCAGATGCGCAAGGACGCGATCGCCGGCACGGTCAGCACCATTGCCGTCGTGGGCGGCGGCGCCGGCGGCGTCGAAGTGCTGCTGGCGATGCAGCATCGGCTGCAGCAGGACATGGGACCGGCCACGCCGCGCTTCGCTTTGATCACGGACCAGCCGCACATCCTCGCGCAGCACGCCGCCGGCGTCCGCGCGCGCATGGGACGCGTCCTCGTGGCACGCGGCGTCGTGTTGCACCTCGACAGCGCGGCCATCGCCGTCGAACGCGGCACCGTGATCGTCTCGCATGGCCGGCGCATCGCGGCGGACCGCATCGTCTGGGCCACCGGTGCCGCGCCCGCGACGTGGCTCGCCGCTGCCGGGCTGCAGTGCGATGAAGCCGGCTTTGTCGCCGTCGATGGCAATCTCAAGTCACCGACGCATCCGTTTGTGTTTGCCGCAGGCGACTGCGCGTCGCAGATCGATGCGCCGCGGCCGAAATCCGGCGTGTTCGCGGTACGCCAGGGGCCGGCGCTGGCGTCCAACCTGCGCCGGGCCGCGCATGCCGAGCCGTTGCGACGCTACCGGCCGCAGCGCAATGCGCTGGCGCTGATTTCCACGGGTGACCGCCATGCGATTGCCTCGCGCGGGCCGCTCGTGGTCGAAGGCGATTGGGTGTGGCGCTGGAAGAATGGCATTGATCGCCGTTTCGTCGCCCAATATGCGCCGCCCGGAAGGCCGCCTGCAGCCCCGGCTTAGAATGGGTGGCATGAAGACGTTGTCTCGGCCCGTCAGCGTTCAACCGCCTTGCGTATGGCGTCTCGTCACGCAACTGCTGTTCGCGGCCTGCGTCGTTGTCACTGCGCATGCGGCGCTGGCGGCCGACGTCGCGTCGATCACGCTGGTGCCGAAGCAAGTCTCCGCCCACGGCTGGTTCTTCCAGGGCGACGCCGGCATGGCCAGCGCGCAGAACCAGGGCTACATGTCCAATGCCGGCTTCGTCGTCACCCCGGTCGGCGTCGTCGTATACGACACGCTGGGTACGCCCGTGCTGGGCGAGGCAATGCGCGTGGCCATCCGCAAGGTCACCGCGCAGCCCATCCGGCACATCGTGATCAGTCATTACCACGCCGATCATTTCTACGGCCTGCAATCCCTTGCGAAGGAAGGCGTGACTATCTACGCGCATCGCAATGCGGAGAAGTACCTGCAATCGGGACAGCCCGCCGAGCGGCTGGCCCAGCGGCGCGCCGATCTCTTTCCGTGGGTGGACGAGAACACGCGCATCATTCCGCCGACCCAGTGGCTCGACGGCGACACCAGCTTTCGCCTGGGCGGACTCACGTTCGACATGATCTACACTGGTGGCGCGCATTCACCCGAGGACCTGATGCTGTTCGTCAAGGAAGATCGCCTGCTCTTCGCCGGCGACTTGCTGTACGCCGGGCGCGTGCCCTTCGTCGGCAACGCCGACAGCGCCAGCTGGCTGCGGGCGATGGACCAGCTGATCGCACTGGATCCGCGGGTCGTCGTGCCGGGTCACGGTCCGGCGTCGCGCGATGTCCCGCGCGACCTCGTCCTGACGCGCGACTATCTCCAGTTCCTGCGCCACGCCATGGGCGATGCCGTGGCCAATCTGCAGCCGTTCGATGAAGCCTACGCGGCTACCGACTGGTCGCGCTTCAAGGGCCTGCCGGCGTTCGACCAGGCCAACCGCATCAATGCGTGGGGCACCTACCTGCGCATGGAGCAGGAAGCATTGGGCTCTGCCAAGCCATGATCGCAACCCACGACACCGTTCTTGCCGTAGCCATTCGCGCAGCGCAGGCGGCGGCCAGCGTGATTGCCGACGCATCGCTCGACCTCAAACGCCTGCCGACGTTTTCGAAGCAGCACGGCGACATCGTGTCCGCTGCTGACATGGAGGCAGAGGACGCCATTGTCGCGACGTTGCGGGCGGCCTTTCCGGAGCATGCGATCCTCGGCGAGGAATCGGGATTCATCGAAGGTGCGCGCGAGGGCGGTGGCTACAAGTGGATCGTCGATCCGATCGATGGCACCGCCAATTTCGTGCACGGCTTTCCGTACTACGCCATTTCGATCGCACTGGCGCGCGGCACGGAGATCACGCACGCCGTCGTCCTGGATCCGGTGCACAACGAATTGTTCACGGCCGCCAAGGGCAAGGGCGCCTATTGCAACGGCACGCCGCTGCGCGTGTCGTCGTGCCTCGACCTGCACCACGCGCTGGTAGGCACGGTGTTTCCCACGCGGCAAAGCCCGCAACTCGCCGCCTACCTGCCGCTTTTCAACGCGATGATCGGGCAATGCGCGGGCATTCGCCGCGCCGGCGCCTGCGCGCTCGACCTCGCCTATCTTGCCGCCGGGCGGCTCGACGGTTTCTGGGTCATGAGCCTCAAACCCTGGGACGTGGCCGCCGGCGCGCTGCTGGTTAAGGAAGCCGGCGGCCGGGTTGGCGACTTCGCAGGCGGGACTGATTTCCTGCGCACCAACGAAGTGATTGCCGCCACCCCTGGCGTGTTCAATCCACTGCGCGAAGCACTCGCACTCGCGCGGCCCTAGCTTGGCTGCAAAGGTGACGCTTTAGCTTCGCGCAGCGCTTGCGAGGCTGAAGCCTCGCCTACGGTTCCCGCAGTTTGCCATTGCGCGCACCTGTAAGTGATGTCCACAGCCGCGGCGGGTGCGCTATCCCGCCAACCGCTGCAGCGTGTCGGCGAGCGCCTGCGGAATTTCGACACCTTCGGTCGCTGCGCGCGTGGCAAGCGCATTGCGCCGATAACCGGGCAAGCGTACGCCGTCGTCGGCGAGCATGGCGGTGATCAACGTTTCGACGCGGTCGAGATAGGCTGCCTGCCCGGCCAGCGCACCCGGATCGATCACCAGGAACGCCTGTCCGATCCGCGGCTGATTGCCCGCATCGACAAAGAACGAATCGGCTTCGAAACCCATGGCCGCCCCGGTGAGCGCGCACGCCAGCAATTCGACGATCAGCGCCAGCATCGCGCCCTTGGCGCCGCCCATCGGCAGCATCGAACCTTCGAGCCCGGCCGTGGGGTCCGTGGTCGGCTGGCCCTGCGCGTCCAGGGCCCAACCCAGCGGAATCGCCTTGCCGTCCTTGGCAGCGACCATCAGCTTGCCGCGTGCGACTTCCGACAGCGACAAGTCGATCGTCAACGGCGCGCCGTCGCGTCGAGGGAAAATCGCCGCGATCGGGTTGGTGCCGAAGAGCGGCCGCTTGCCGCCGGCGGCCGGCATCGCCGCGGGGGAGTTGCCGAACGCAAGTCCGACCATGTCCGCCTGCGCGACGGGCAGCAGATGCCACGCGGCCACGCCGAAATGATGGCTGTTGGTAACACCCGCGAAGGCCACGCCGAATTCGCGCGCGCGGGTGATGGCCTCCTGCACGGCCAGCGCACACGCCGGAAAGGCGAGCCCCGAGTGCGCGTCGACCAGCACTGCGCCGCCTTTGCTGCGGGCGACGGTCGGCACTGCCGTGCCGTCGGCGCGCCCATTGCGCAGGTGCGTCGTGTATTGCGGTATCCGGGAGAGACCATGCGACGGCAGACCCTGCAGCTCGGCATCCGCGAGCGCCGCCGCCGTGATCGCGGCCATCGCCTCACCCGCGCCCGCGTGGCGCAGCGCACGCACAGCGACCGTGCGCAGTTCATCGGCAGTCATTCGTGGCATCAGGGACTCCGTCAGGCGGCGCGCAGCGCCGCCGCCACCGCGGCGGCAATCAGCGACGACACCCGACCATTTGATTCAAGCGTGACCCCTGCAACGTGCGGGGTCAGCAGCAGATTGGGACATCCCGCGAGCGGTGAACCTGCCGGCAACGGCTCGGCATCGAACACGTCAAGCGCGGCGCCGCCGAGCTTGCCGGCACGCAGCGCCGCCGCCACGGCCGCTTCATCCACCACGCCGCCCCGCGCCGTATTGATCAGGATCGCGTCGGTCTTCATCCGCGCCAGCTGCGCCGGGCCCATCAGGTTGCGCGTTACCGGGGTCAGCGGCACGTGCAGCGACAGCACGTCGGACTGCGCGATGGCCGCGTCCAGCGTCACGCACAGTGCACCCGCGTCGCCCCATACCGGCGCCGACGCCGCAAGCTGCGGATCGTGGGCGATCACGCGCATGCCCAGACCACGTCCCAGCCTGGCCGTCAGCTGCCCGATGCCACCGAAGCCGATCAGCCCCAGCGTCTTGCCGGCGATCTCGCGTCCGTTCGACAGCGGACCGCGCGGCCACTTGCCCTCGGCGACCGCAGCCGTTGACTGGTAAGCGGTGCGCAACAACAGCATCGCCGTCCCGATCACGTATTCGGCGACCGCCAGGGCGTTGGCCCCGGTGGCCGGAATGACGGCGATGCCCCGCGCCGCGCACGCGGCCGTATCGATGTTGTCGAGGCCCACGCCCAGCCGCCCGACCACCCGCAAATGTGGTGCCGCCGCCAGCAGCTCCGCATTGACCTGCGTGCGATTGCGCACGATCACGGCAGCGGCGGAAGCCAGTGCGGCCTTGAGTGCATCGCGCCGGTCGACCAGGTCCTTTTCGTACAGGACATCGAACTGCGAGGCGAGCGAAGCAACGGCCTCGTCGTCCATGAATTCACTGATGATGATGCGCATGACTTCCCTGGGTATCGATGAACGCCATCAGGTGGCGAAGAGCTGGCCGGGATCGGCAAAGGCCTTGAACTCGAGCGCGTTGCCGAAGGGATCGAGAAAGAACATCGTGGCCTGCTCGCCGGGTTCGCCACGAAAGCGGATGTGCGGCTCGATGATGAACGCCACCTCCGCGGCCTTGAAGCGCGCGGCCAGACCATCCCACTCCGCCAGCGACAACACGACGCCGAAGTGGCGCACCGGCACATTGTCGCCGTCGACAAGGCTTGTCGCATCATTCATCTGTCGCGCCGCCACCTTGTGCGCGACGATCTGGTGCCCGAAGAAATCGAAATCCACCCAATGCGGTGAGCTGCGCCCTTCGGCGCAGCCGAGAAAGGCGCCGTAGAAAGCGCGCGCCCCGTCGAGGTCGGTGACCGGGAACGCAAGGTGAAAGCGCGGGTAGTCGTCCCGCGGAAGGTGCTGGCTCATGCTGGCTTGCCCCATGGGCGCATCATGCGCATAGTGAGTCCGCGGCAGGCCACGTACCCGTTGGTGAGTCCGGTCACTGCTGCCATGGCAACCGGTCGAGATCGACATTGCCGCCGGTGAGGATCACGCCGACCCGCCGCCCCTTGACGTCCAGCGAACCTTCCATCATGCAGGCCAGCGGCACCGCACACGAAGGTTCGATCACGATCTTCATCCGTTCCCACGTGAAGCGCATGGCCGCCACAATGGCATCTTCGGTGCACGTGCCGATCATCGCCACATGCGTCGACAGCGCAAGAAAGGTTCGCGGTGACAGCGCGCCGCGCAAGCCGTCCGCGATCGTGTGCGGCGCCGGGGCCGGCTGCAGCGCCCGTGCCGCCATGCTGCGTGCGGCATCATCGGCGCCCCCGGGTTCGGCACCAAGCACGGTGATGCCGGGCACCACGCCCTTGGCCGCGATCGCCGTGCCCGACAGCAGGCCGCCGCCGCCCACCGGCGCGACGATGATGGCGAGGTCGGTAACATCGTCCAGCAATTCGAGCGTCGCAGTCCCCTGCCCCGCAATCACGGCCGCATCATCATAGGGATGCACCAGGGTGGCGCCAGTCGCGCTGCCGACCTCGGCACAGAGGGATTCGCGCGCGGCCAGCGTCGGTGCGCAGAAATGCACGACGCCGCCGAAGCCCTTCACATTCGCGATCTTGATCGCGGGTGCATTGTCGGGCATGACCACATGCGCGGTGATGCCGCGACGCTGCGCCGCCCAGGCCAGTGCCGCGCCATGGTTGCCGGAGGAATGCGTGACCACACCGCGCGCGGCGACCTCCGGCGCCAGCGAGAACACGGCGTTGCACGCACCGCGGGCCTTGAAGGCGCCGACTTTCTGGAAATTTTCGCACTTGAAAAAAAGCCGCGCGCCGACGGCATCGTCGAGCGAACGCGACGTTTGCACCGGTGTACGGTGAACATAAGGAGCGATGCGCGCGTGCGCCGTTCGAATCGCGGCGAGGTCGGGCAGCATCAGGTTCGACGTCATCGTGACAATCCTTGGCCGTACAGTCGCGTCAGTGCGGGCGCAGCACAATCTTGGCCGACGCGGCGCGACCCTGGTCCAGGTCGGCGAATGCGGCAGCACCATCGGCGAGCGGCCGCTCTTCCACCCAGGCCAGGTCACCAAACGCGCCAGTATAAAGGGCGGCCACCGTCGCCCTCAGATCGGCAGTGGAATACGTATAGGTGCCGATCAGCGTGATTTCCGCCAGCGTCAGGCGGCGCATGTCGATCTCGCTGGCCCAGTCCTGCAAGCCGATGTGCATCAGCACGCCACCGGGCGCGACTGCGGCCAGCGCTGCCGTGCGCGTGACCTTGGCACCCACGGCGTCGATGACCAGCGGGAACGACCCGTCACGCAGCGCCTCCCCCGCCACCGGATCGAGCGTTACACAGCCGACGTGGCGCTGCACCGACGCCCGGCGAAGTGGATTGGTCTCCACCAGCGTCACCGCGGCGCCACGCGAGCGCAACAACAGCGCTGCGAGCATGCCGATGGCGCCGCCACCGATGACCAGCACCGGCCCCTCCGCCGGCGGTCGATGCGACGCCCGCGTGGCCACCTCGATCGCATGCAACGCGGTGGCCGCCGGTTCGGTGAGCGCGGCCTGCCGCGCGGTCATGTCCTGCGGAATGTCGATCAGGCTTCGGGCGGGGATCGCCATGAACTCGGCGAACGCGCCGGGTCGGGTCATCCCCACCATCGTGCGCTTGCTGCAGAGGTTGTCGCGGCCCTGCACGCAGTAGTCGCACCCGCCGCAGGTGATCAACGGATTGGCAGTCACACGCCGCCCTTCGCCCGGCCCGGCCACGATGGTTCCCGCCAGCTCATGGCCGAGGATCAAGCCCGGCTTGCGGCGTGGATCGTGGCCGTGGAACGCATGCATGTCCGAGCCGCAGATACCGACGGCATCGATGCGCAGCACCACTTCGCCCTCGGCGATCTCGGGGCGGGGCACGTCGCGCAACGTCATCTCGTTCGGCGCGGTATAGACCAGGGCTCGCATGGTTTAAGGGTCCTCTGCTGGAGCGGAGCCGGACCTAACCGGCGCTGAATCCGCCGTCCACGAAAATGGTCTGTCCGGTGACGTAGGCCGACGCGTTGCCGGCCAGGAACAGCAGCGTGCCGGCCAGGTCGTCCAGCGCGCCATTGCGGCCTGCCATCGTGCGCGAGGCCATCGCCTGCGCGCGGGCCGTATCCGCGAAAACCGGGGCCGTCAACGGCGTCTTGAAGAAACCCGGCGCGATCGCATTGGCGGTCACGCCATGGCGCGACAGCGCTTCGGCCTGGGCGCGCGTCAGCTGCATGATGCCGCCCTTCGACGCGCCGTAAGGCGCGCTGTCGGCAAACGCACGCACCGATTGCAGCGAGGCAATGTTGATGATGCGGCCCCAACCCTTGGCGATCATCGCGGGCGCCAGTGCCTGCACCAGGAAGAACGGCGCGGTCAGGTTGATGGCGATCGTGCGGTCCCAGTCGTCGTCGGAGATATCGGCCAGCGGCTTGCGCACGTTGATGCCGGCCGCATTGACGACGATGTCGGGTGCGCCGAAGGCATCCGCCGCCGCCGCGGCCGCGGCACGCAATGCCTTGCGGTCGGCGAGATCGACGGCCACGGCTGCGGCCTGGCCACCGGCGGCACGGATGTCAGCGGCGGCCACCGCAAGTTCATCGGCGCGTCGCGCCGCCAACACCACCGCGGCACCGGCCTGCGCCAGCGTGGACGCCAAGGCGCGACCGATACCGGAGGATGCACCGGTGACCAGCGCGACCTTGCCCGCCAGATCGAACAGCGCAGCAGGCCCGGCAGTGGTCATCGCGACGCGTGCTCCAGCGCAAAGGATTCGGCGGGAAAATATTTGCGCAAGCGGTCGTCCGCCGTGCGCGCATGGCCCTCCATGCCTTCGAGCCGCGAGATGCGCGCCGTGACCTGCGCGACGTCGCGATTGGCATCGCGCGTCATGCGCTGCCACGTCACCGTCTTGATGAACTTGTGCACGGAAAGGCCGCCCGAGTAGCGCGCCGCGCCCTTGGTCGGCAGGATGTGATTGGGACCGGAGGCCTTGTCGCCAAACGCGACGGTGGTTTCCTCGCCGAGGAACAACGAGCCGTAGCAGGTGAGGTTGGAGAGCCACCAGTCGAGATCGCGCGCATGCACCTCCAGGTGCTCGGAGGCGTACTGGTCCGAGATGCGCACCATGTCCTCGCGCGAATCGCACAGGATCAGTTCGCCATAGTCGCGCCACGCCGCGCCAGCGGCATCGCGCGCCGTGGGCGGCAACGTGCTGATCAGCACCGGCATCAGCCGCGCGACCTCCTCGGCCAGCGGACGCGATGTCGTGATCAGCCACGCCGGCGACTCGTGGCCATGTTCGGCCTGGCCGACAAGGTCCGACGCCACGATGGCCGGATCTGCGGTGTCATCGGCAATCACGCACACTTCGGAAGGACCGGCGAATACATCGATGCCGACCTTGCCGAACAGCATGCGCTTGGCTTCGGCCACGAACTTGTTGCCGGGGCCGACGATGATGTCCGCCGGCTGGCCGCTGAAGAGCCCGTACGCCATCGCCGCAATGGCCTGCACGCCACCCAGCGTCATGATCACGTCGGCGCCGGCCGCCTGCATCGCATACAGCACCTGCGGATGGATGCCCTGTCCTTCGAACGGCGTCGAGCAGGCAATGATCGTCGGTACACCGGCCGCCTTGGCGGTGGCCACACCCATGTACGCCGACGCGATGTGCGCATAGCGGCC
>JANMCS010000252.1:0-9199 GCA_031361405.1 Betaproteobacteria bacterium | reverse complement strand
TCCGATCGACACGCTCAAGATCGACATCTCGTTCATCGCCGATCTCGAGTCCGATCCGCAGGATGCGGCGATCACCGAGGCCATCATCGGCCTCGCCCGTGGCTTGGGCCTCAAGGTGGTGGCCGAAGGCGTGGGTACCCGCGAGCAGCTCGATTTTCTCGATCAGCGCGGCTGCGATTGCTTCCAGGGGTTCTGGGCCAGCAAGCCGTTGCCTGCCGACGCCTTCTTCGACTACGTGCGCAAGAAGTCGGTGGCGCTCATCACCAAGTAATTTCGCCGTACCCCGCGGTCGCGTTGCGGCCGGATTTGAGGTTCAGTCCACAGTCGCCACCCAGGCGGCCAGCGCCCTGGCGGCAGTCAGCCATGCCGGATCGAGCATCAGCATGTGCGCCATGCCCGGCAGGATGGTCGCCGTCGTGTGGTGGTGGGACGCCGTCGCGCGGGTGTCCTCGGGGGTGGAGATGCGATCGCCTTCCGCACCCAGCACGAACACCGGCGCCATCGGCCGTTGCGCGGGCGCCCAGTGCAGCCGCAACGACAGGTCGAACAGCACGCGCGGCGATTCGCCCGAGAGGTGCTGCAGCGCAGTGGCCAGCATCTCCTTCGCCACGGCGTCGCTGAAATAGAACGGGCGCAAGGTGGTCATCAGGTCGGACGACATGCGCCCGGGGTCCATCTGCGCGAGATGCGGCAGGTAGTCCGGGTTGGCCGTGGCCAGTCGCGCGGCCACCGGCATCAGCCCGGACGGCGGCACGGGTGCCAGCAGCGCCGCGCCGCGCACCGGGCGCGTGGCCAGCAGCCGTTCGCAGATCGCAGAGCCGATCGAATGCCCGATCAGGATCGGCGGTGCGCTCAATGTCGACGCGACGTGCTCGACGTCGGCGACATAATCGTCGAGGCTCGCGATGAACAATGTTTCCTTCCCGCCGCTGGTGCCGTGGCCGCGCAATGACAGCGCGTGCGCAGCGTAGCCGCGCGCCGCAAACCACGGCAGGAAATAGGGCTCCCAGCACCACGCGTCGCAATAACCGCCGTGAATGAAGAGGAGTGGGGGTTTGCGGCTGGCGCGGGCAGGAAGCCGCGTGCGAACCTCGAGGTGATACTCCGGAGCGGCCATTGATATCCATGGTGGGTGCGACTGCTGGTAGGATGCGCACGCTCCATGCGCACCGCCAAAAACATACCGATTGTGCCAGACGCCACGCTTGCGGCGGCGACCTACGACGAGAACTGCCGCCAATGCGGCCGTCTCGCGGCCTTCCTTGACACCGTTCGCGCTGCGCATGCCGACTATTGGTGCAAGCCGGTGCCG
The DNA here is from genome assembly GCA_031361405.1 of Betaproteobacteria bacterium. GTDB lineage: Bacteria > Pseudomonadota > Gammaproteobacteria > Burkholderiales > Casimicrobiaceae > VBCG01. The sequence goes on along the minus strand of JANMCS010000252.1, from coordinate 7,887 downwards.
CCGTTCGGCGATCGGGAGGCGCCGCTGGTGATCGTCGGTCTCGCCCCCGGCATGCACGGCGCCAACGCCAGCGGGCGGCCGTTCACCGGCGACCACGCGGGCATCCTGCTGTACCGGACGCTGTTTGACTACGGCTATGCCAACCTGCCTGCCGTCGACGGCCGCGGCGACGGCATGCTGCTCACCGGATGCCGGATCACCAACGCAGTCAAGTGCCTGCCGCCTGCCAACAAGCCCACGCCCGCCGAGATGCACACCTGCAACGCGTTTCTTGCCGCGGATCTCGACACGATGCCGGACGGCAGCGCCATCGTGGCGCTGGGCCGTATCGCGCATGACGCCACGTTGCGGGCACTGGGCGTGCGGGCCACTGGCTTTGCGTTCGGACACGGCGCCCGGCATCCACTGGCGCGGGGCCGGATGCTGCTCGACAGCTATCATTGCAGCCGCTACAACACCAACACGCGCCGGCTGACCACACCCATGTTCCGTGCGGTTTTCGATGCCGTGGCCGATCACCTCGGCCGCGCGCGACCGGCGGATGCTGCCGCGTAGGCACCGCGCATGACCGACGCCACCAACGACAAGCCGCCCCCTTTCGATGCAAGCGAGCTGCTGCGTTCGCTGCCGCACCGGCCGGGCGTATACCGGATGCTCAACGCCGCCGGCGAGACGCTGTACGTCGGCAAGGCGCGCGACCTGAAGAAACGGGTCTCCAACTATTTCCAGAAGACCGGACACGAACCGCGCATCGCGACGATGGTGGCGCAGGTGACGCGCGTGGTGACCACCGTCACGCGCTCGGAGGGCGAGGCGCTGCTGCTCGAGAACAACTTCATCAAGTCACTCGAGCCGCGCTACAACATCCTCTTTCGTGACGACAAGAGCTATCCCTACGTCTGCATCAGCGGTGATCCGTTCGCGCAGCTGCGCTTTCACCGCGGTGCGCTCGACCGGCGCCATCGCTACTTCGGTCCGTTTCCCAGCGCCGGCGCGGTGCGCGAGGGCATCGCGCTGTTGCAGAAGGTGTTCCTGCTGCGCACATGCGAGAACTCGGTGTTCGCGCACCGCTCGCGACCATGCATGCTGCACCAGATCGGCCGCTGCACGGCGCCGTGCGTGGGTCTGATCGGCGAGGCCGAGTATCGCGAGGACGTGGAAGGCGCTGCCTTGTTCCTGCGCGGCAAGGCCGGCGAAGTGTTGACGCAGTTGCAGGCGCAGATGGAGGCGGCCGCCGCGGCGTTGGAGTTCGAGCGCGCGGCGCGCATTCGCGACAAGATCGCGCGATTGCAGCAACTGCAGGCGCGGCAATTCGTCGAGAGCGCCACCGCAGGTGATGTCGACGTGGTGGCGGCGGCTTCGGAGCGCGGCCTGCCGGCCGTCAACGTGGTTATGGTGCGTGGCGGCCGCCACGTCGGCGACCGCACCTTCTTTCCGCGGCATGCCGATGCGCTCGATCCGGCGGCACTGAACAGCATCGTGCCGGCGTTTCTCGAGCAGCACTACGTGGAGCGGCCGGTGCCGCCGACCATTGTCGTGCCTGATGCCGACGATCACGCCGCGCTGGCCGAGGTGCTGTCGGCGCAGTCGGGACAGAAGGTGGAGATCGTCGGCAATCCGGGCGGCGAGCGCCGCGTATGGCTGGCGATGGCGCTGCAGAACGCCACGCTGGCCATCCGCCAGAAGCTCGCGCAGAAGGCCACGCAGGAAGACCGGCTGGCCGCGCTGCAGGAGGCGCTCGCGCTGCCCGCATCCACCCAGCGCATCGAATGTTTCGACGTGTCGCACACGATGGGCGAGGCCGCCGTGGCCTCGTGCGTGATCTTCGACAAGCTGGGCATGCAAAGCGGGGAATATCGCCGCTTCAATGTCACGCCTGACCAGGGTGGCGACGACTATGCGGCGATGCGTGAGGCGCTGTCGCGGCGCTGCGCGCGCATCGTCGCCGGCGAGTATCCGGCGCCGGACCTGCTGGTGATCGATGGCGGCCGTGGCCAGGTGGCGGTGGCCGCCAACGTGCTCGAGGAGCAGGGCATGCACGGTGTGCCGCTGATCGGCATCGCCAAGGGCCCGGAGCGCAAGGCGGGCGAGGAGGACATCGTGTTTCCCGATCGCGACGCCGTGCTCAACCTGCCGCCGGACCATCCCGGGCTGCACCTGCTGCAGCAGATCCGCGACGAGGCGCATCGCTTCGCGATCCAGGGTCATCGGGCGCGGCGCGCGAAGGCGCGCACGACGTCGACCCTGCAGGAAATCAGCGGCGTCGGCCCGTCGAAGCGGCGCGCGCTGCTCGCGCACTTCGGCGGCGTGAAGGGGGTGCAGGCGGCGAGCGTGCAGGACATCGCGCGCGTACCGGGCATTTCACGGGCGCTGGCGGAGCGGATCTTCGCGGAACTGCACTAGTCGGCGAGAGCCTCAATGCAGGCGCAGCATCACTCGCAGCGGATTATGATCGGATGAGGCGACCGGCGTGGCGCCGGCAGTAACGACATCCAGCCCGCGCACGAAGACATGATCCACATGCCGGCCAAGAAACTTCGACCGGCCGTCTTCGGCATATTCGGTTTCGACGAGGCGCAGGAGGGTCGCGACCTCCAGCAGGACGGCCAGACGCCCGTCCGACCAGGTGTTGAAATCGCCTGCCAGCACGATCGGCCCGCGATGTTCCTGCAACACCGCTGCCAATGCGCCGAGCTGGTCGCGGTAGTCGTCCAGCGTCAGCGTGAAGTTGATGGCATGCACATTGGCAATGGCAAGCGTCTGCCGCGTGCCGGTCAGCGGCAGCCAGGTGATGACCGCAGACTTGGGAAGCCGGACGATCGGCTCGAGCGTGCGCTGCGTGCAATTCGCGACTGGCACGACGCGCGTCGCCGTCAGCACACCGACGTCGGCGCTGTCGACGATGAATGAACTGGCAAGAATCCAATGCAAGCCGGCATCATGCAGGATCGCCTGCAGGGTGCCGAGAAGCGAAACCTCCTGCAGCAAGACGACATCGTTGGTCCGGGAAAGGCGTACCAGTTCTGCCTCCCAGCCGCGGTCCTCCTCCTTGTGAATGTTCCAGGACGCCAGGCGAATCGCCTGCGGATCGGCGGCGTTGCCGCGGCCGGCGATCGGCGTCAGCTCGAAGGATCGCGCAGCTTCCGCCGCGGCTGCGCATTGCAATGTCCGCACCCGGATGCCTGCTGGTTCGTAGATCAGCGCACGTGGATCGGCGGTGATCGAGATGCATGCTGCCAGCAGGAGCGGTACGGCGGCCAGCACGGTTGCCCATTGCCACCATCGACACAGGCGCGCCAAGCGTGCGCGATCCTTCAGAGCTCCTGCTCCGGCACGAACGGGCTCAGCAACATGTTCTGCAGACGGAAGAACAGCGTGGTGTCGGGCTCGGCCGTGAGGATGACTTCGCCGTCGTCATCCATCGTCAGCCACTCGAGGCTCTGGCCGTCGACGCCGAATTGGAGCCGGTAGGAACTCTGCAGTTTGCTGATGTGGATCACGCGCAGCACTTCGCGCGCGAATTCGGGATTTTCGATGATGACCCCGAGTTCGGTGTTGCGCGTGGCCGAGCGCGGGTCGAGGTTCATCGAGCCGATGAAGACCACGGAGCGGTCGATGACAGCCGTCTTGGCATGCAGGCGTCCGAGTGAAGCGCCGGGTATCGCGAGACCCAGGCGTTTGTTGAGCAGGACCCGCGTGGGGCTGAGCTCGTAAAGATCGACGCCATGGCGCAACAGGTCGACGCGATAGCGGGCGTAGCCGGTGTGCACCAGCGGCTCGTCGTTGGCCGCCAGCGAATTGGTGAGGATGGTGACTTTCACGCCGCGCTTGCCGAGATCAGCGAAGGTCTGCACGCCCATGGCGCCCGGGATGAAGTAGGGTGACGACAGGACCACTTCGCTGTGCGCCGCCATCACGAGGTCCAGCACGCTCATCGTTACGCTCATGCTGCGCGCTTCCTCATCGCTCCTCGCCGTCACCTTGCCTGGCGGGTCGGAAAAGGCAGTCGCCTTGCCCCAGTGCAGGCCGAGCCGCCCCGCATCGAAGTCATCGGAAATAGGGCCGTAGCCCAGGATGTCGACGGGCGGCAGCGGCACCTTCATCATCGGCGTGCCTTCGTCGACCAGTTCGTTGAATTGGCGCTGCAACTGGTCGCGGTCGAGGGTGGTGGCAATGATGGTTTGTACCGGGTAGACCTGCGGACTGTTCCAGTAGCGGTCGAAGATCGTGACGAGTTGCGGCACGACCGCCCCGACAATGAACGCATCCATGTCGACGAAATTTTCGGACGCGTTGCGCATGAAGTATTCGTCGGCGATGTTGCGTCCGCCCGCCACCGCCATCGCGCTGTCGGCGATGAAGAGTTTGTTGTGCATCCGGCGATTCAGGCGGTTGAAGTCAAACAGCGAGGCCGCGTATTTGGACACCAGCCCATCGCGGCCGCAGCAGAAGGGATTGAAGAGGCGCACCTCGACATTGGGGAAGGCGGCGAAGCTGATGAACATCGGATCGCCGCCGAACGTGTAGAGATCGTCGACCAGCAGGCGCACGCGCACGCCGCGCGCCGCAGCGTCGCGCAGGCTGCGCAGCAGCAAGTGCCCCGTACGGTCGTTCTGGATGAGGTAATACTGGACGTCGAGCGAATATTTGGCGCGCTGGGCGAGTTCAACGCGCGCGTCGAGCGAATAGGCGCCAAGCGGCATCAGCCGGAATCCCGACAGCGCCAGATTGGGGCTCGAGGCCTCCGCAATCCGCACCAACGGACTGGCCATCGTCGGGGCGATGCCCACCGTGGGGGCGACCTCGGGCCGTAAGGGCAGCGCGCCGCAGCCCGACAGAAGAAGGCCGGTTAGAATGCTGGTGACGAATGTGAAGGAGCGTGTCATGAACCGGTATGTCGTCCCTGTGCTGCTTGCCCTTACGCTGGCCATGCCCGCGCACGCAGCGCTGGATATCGGCGACGCCGCGCCGGACTTCACCGCCACGGCGGCCAAGGGCGGCACCGTCTTCAACTACTCCCTCGCGGATGCCCTGAAAAAAGGTCCGGTCGTACTGTACTTCTTTCCGGCGGCGTATTCCGAGGGCTGTTCGCTCGAGGCGCATCTTTTTGCCGAGGCCATCCCGCAGTTCGAAGCGTTCGGGGCGACCGTGGTGGGGGTGTCCAGCGATGGCATCGATACGCTGTCCAAGTTCTCCGTGCAGGCATGCCAGAGCAAGTTTCCGGTGGCCTCGGATGCGAGCATGACGGTGACCAAGGCTTTCGATGCCGGCCTGAAGACGCGACCCGAATATTCCAATCGCATCTCCTACGTGATCGCGCCCAACGGGTCCATCGTATCCCACTACGTGAGCCTCAATCCGAACAAGCACGTCGAGAAGATGCTGGGCGCGCTGAAGGTCTGGTCCGAGAAAGGCAAGTGACGCGCCGGCGCGCGGGGTGCTGAACCGGGGCACCGGCCCCGGCCGCCGGCAGTGCGCGCGGTAGAATTGACGGATGCGGGGTTTCCCTCGCCGTGCGCCACCCGATGCCTTTCAACATTCCGATTGCCCTCACCTGGCTGCGGATCGTCATGATCCCGGTCTTCGTCGCGGTCTATTACCTGCCAGACACCTGGCTGACGCCCGTCACCAAGAACTGGACCGCGATGGCCATCTTCGCCGTCGCCGCGATCACCGACTGGCTCGATGGGTACCTTGCGCGGCGTTGGGGCGAGACCAGCGCATTTGGCGCGTTTCTCGATCCGGTGGCCGACAAGCTGATGGTCGCCGCCGCGTTGATCCTGCTGGTCCAACTGGGCCGCGCGGAGGCCTATCTCGCCGCCATCATCATCGGCCGCGAAATTGCCATTTCGGCGCTGCGCGAGTGGATGGCGCAGCTCGGCAAGACCAAGAACGTGGCCGTGGCCTTCATCGGCAAGGTGAAGACTGCGGCGCAGATGACGGCGATCATCGCGTTGCTGCTGTGGGAGCCGGTCTTTCCGGGCATCTCGACGCCGGTGCTGGGGACGATCGCGTTGTGGGTCGCGGCCATCCTCACGCTGTGGTCGATGTTCCACTACCTGCGCCTCGCGGCACCGGCGTTTCGCGCCGATGCCGGAACCGGCGCGCGCACCACGATCACCGGCCCCAAGCGCTGATTGGCCGGACTGTTGTGGTCGGCTGCCGCCGATTCAATCCGGTGCGGACGCACCGACGTGGTGCCAATCGGGACGTTGCCGGATTCGCGAAAAATATTCTAAACCATTGATCCGCATGGGTTGATCATGGTCGTTGGGCTTGGCATCGCCCTTGCTAGTATGCAAGTGAGTATACAAGCGAGCCGTATTCCGACTGCCATGCCGAGCCCCCCCCGCCCTGACGCTGACCGCGCTGCGCGATGACTACCGTCGCGGCGCCTTGCGGCCGACCGACGTCGTCGAGGCGTGGCTGGCGCGGCCGCAGGCGGACCGCGCGGCGCCGATCTGGATTGCCATCGTCGGGGCCGACGCGTTGCGGGAACGCGCCCGCGAACTCGACGCGATGCTGGCGGCCGACCCCGCTGCGGCGTTGGCATTGCCATTGTTCGGCGCGCTGTACGCCGTCAAGGACAACATCGATGTGGCGGGCCTGCCCACCACGGCGGCATGCCCCGCGTTTGCGTACGAACCGGAAGCCTCAGCCGCGGTGGTGACGGCGCTCGATGCAGCCGGTGCAATCCTGGTGGGCAAGACCAATCTCGATCAGTTTGCCACCGGCCTCGTCGGCACGCGCTCGCCGTACGGCGCGGTGCCCAATGCCTTCGATCCGGCCTATGTTTCCGGCGGGTCGAGCTCGGGCTCGGCGGTTGCGGTCGCGCGTGGCCTCGTGCATTTCGCCCTGGGGACGGATACCGCGGGCTCGGGCCGCGTGCCGGCCGCACTCAACAACATCGTCGGCTGGAAACCCACGCGCGAAATGATTTCCACGACCGGCGTGGTGCCGGCGTGCCGCTCGCTCGACTGCGTGTCGATCTTTGCGCTGACGGTGGCGGATGCGGCGCGTGTGTTTGCCGTGGCGCGCACCACTGGCGTTGCCACGGAGCTGCGTGCGTGCGCGCTGGACCGCCCGTTCCTGCGCGGCCCGTTCAATCTCGCGGTGCCGCGCGACGAACAACTCGAGTTCTTCGGCGACACCGGCAGCGCGGGGCTCTTTGCGTATGGCGTGGCGCGCCTCGAGACGCTGGGCGCGACGACACAGGCCATCGATTTCGCACCAATGCGCGCGGTGGCTGCCATGCTGTACGAGGGCGCGCACGTGGCCGAAAGGCACGCCGGCATTCGCGCCTTCTTCGACGCCCATGCGGACCAGCTTGACCCGACCGTGCGCGGCATTGTGGCGAACGCGCACGGCTACTCGGCCACTGACGTGTTCACCGCGGCGGCCACGGTGGCCGGTATGAAGGCGCAACTCGACGCGATGTGGGATCACATCGACGTGCTGGCGGTACCGACGATTCCCACCACGTATCCGATCGCGGCCGTGAATGCCGACCCCGTGGAACTCAACCGCCGGCTGGGTACCTACACCAACTTCGTCAACCTGCTCGATCTCGCGGCGATCGCCGTGCCGGCTGGATTTCGCGCTGATGGCATGCCCATGGGCATCACGCTGATCGGACCCGCCGGCAGCGACCTGATGCTGGCCGAACTCGCGCAACGGCTGCACGCTGCGGCCAGCGTTCCTCTGGGCGCGTTGGGAATGCCGTTGCCGCCGCCCGAGCGATTCGTAGCGCGCGCCGAACTTGCGCAGGTGGCCGTCGTGGGCGCGCAGCTCACTGGCTTGCCGCTCAATCGCGAACTCACCGCACGCGGCGCGCGGCTGGTATGTCGCGCGTGCACCGCGCCGCGCTATCAACTCTTCGCGCTTCCC
>JANMCS010000248.1:0-10907 GCA_031361405.1 Betaproteobacteria bacterium | reverse complement strand
CGACACCTTGGGCGTCGTGCACGACGTGTCCGCCGTGAAGATGCCAGCGCCATCCGTGGTCGGGATGATGGCGGCAGTCCAGACGTCCTTGGCCGACAGGTACAAGTTGAAGTCAAGTACTTCGCGGCTGTTCTTGCCTTCGAGGAAGCGGACCTTGACTGCCTTCGCCGAGCCGGTCGAATTGACGACTGACAGCAGCGAGTTGTAAGCGGCGCCAACCTTGGGTTCGCGAACCGTGTAGTACGGGTAGATCAGGGCTTGGCCCAGACCATCGTGGTTGACTGACACCGCTTGGGCGGCACCGGTCGCGCCAAGCGCGCTCAGGCCAGCCACAACGGCGTACAGCGATTTCTGTTTGAACGTATTCATAGTTGGTAATGACTCCTGATTGAGTGCCGTTTTAAAGTGATCACTTTAGAACCAACAGCACGCGAATGTTATTACAGCCAGCCTCTTTTGACAAACAAAGGTGTTCGCCCCGATGGTTGACCTGTGGATTTTCTACAACGTCTCAAAGCAACGACACCATGCGGTAATTCGTACATTTTATGCGATTCAGTTCACATACCAGGCCTGACTGCCCTCCACGATCCAGCTTTCCAGGATCGGTGTGGTGATTCCCTTCATCTGCCGGTGGTCATAGGTGAGGAGCAACTGCACCTTGCAGGAATCACCGTCGCAGGCAACCGTATCGACCTTGGCAACCCGGAACGCGCCGCGCCTCATTGTCGTCTTGTATTTGTCGAGTGACAACACTTCTCTGGAGGCCGGGCTCAGAAAGCCGTAGGCGGCATTGAGATCGTCCTTGATCAGGGCGGCCCAGCGGGCGTTGGCCCGCTCGGCCACGAGCGCCTGCCGTGCCTCGGGCGTCGTGGGTGCAGGCGCCGCCGGATAGCCGCCCGGCGTGGCGCAGGCGGCCAAGCCGGCCAGGGCCAATGTCGCCGCAGCCCGACAGCCATGTCGGGAAACAGCGACGAAATATCGTGAATTTCGCAAAAAAGCAGAAAATCGATCCGAAAACATCAGTCTTCTTTCATTTGAGCAGCGGAACAGGCGTTTGCGCCGGCAGGGTCGGCGGCGGCGGGAACACCGGGTCGGGAAACGGCTTGACGTAGGGGAAGAACCGGTCGAGGTTGTCCATCTTTCGGCGCAGGTCTTCGATGGCGCCGGAAATGTCGGTCGAATTCTCGATCACCCGCGGCGTGATGAAAAGAACGAGTTCGGTCCGGTTGTTTTTCAGCGTCTGGTTGCCGAAGAGGCCGCCGATGATCGGAATACGCGAGATCCAGGGCAGGCCCTCGGAATCGTTGGATCGCGTGTCGCCGATCAGGCCGCCCATCACCATCGTCTGCCCGCTCTGCACGCCCACGTAGGTCTGCACCGAACGCGTGTTGATGGGGGGCGCGTCGCCAAGGTTGGCGGGCGTCCCGGGGTTCGACACTTCGGCCTGGACATCGAGCGTCACGAGGCCGCCCGCGTTGATGTGCGGTGTAACCTGGAGCAGCACCCCGGTATCGATGTACTGCGACGTCGTCGTGACGGCGTTGGTGGTGCCGCCGACGAGCGTCTGCTGGTTGACCGGAATCCGGTTGCCGGCCTTGATGGTGGCTTTCTGGTTGTCGAGCGCGGCGATGTGGGGATTGGCCACGACCTTGGTGCTCCCATACTGGTCGAGCAGGTTCAGCACTGCCGAAATGCCGCCGGGAAACGCCGCGTTCTGGATGATGTAGGAGAAGCCCCGCGCGATGGCCAAACCGGTCCCCGCCGCCGCCGGCACGCCGGGGTTGAAGCCGCCCGCACTCGCGCCACTGGCGGAGACCGGCGGAAGAATGAGGCCACCGGCGCCGCGACCTGACGGCGCGCCCCCCTTGAACAGCCACTCCACGCCGAACTCGAGCTTGTCGGTGAGCGTGACCTCGGCAATCGTGACTTCGATCAACACCTGCCGCGACGGGATGTCGAGCTTTTTCAGCGCCGCCTCGATCACAGCGTATTCGGACGGCGTGGCGATGATCAGCAGCGTGTTGTTGTCCTTGTCGGCCACCACCTGCAGATTGCGCACGATGCCAGTGCCGTCCGCGGCGCCACCGGCCGGCCGGCCCGCGGGGACGCCGGCCGCCACGGCCGCGCCGGGCGTCGCGCCGCCGGGATTGGCCACCGGCACCGCCGGCTGGGCCTGGAAGGTGGGCGGGTTGACGATGGTGCCGGCCGGCGTGCCCGGGGCTACCGTGGGCGCAGCGCCGGGCGCCTGCTGCGTTACGCGACCCGTGAAGGCCTGCTGCAACAACGGCGCCAGGCGCTCCGCGCGCGTGTTCTGCAGGTTGTAGACGTAGAACTGGAGGCCGCCGCCCGTTTCACTGCTGCGGTCGAGCCGCTCCACCCACTTCCTGGCTTCCTCAAGGTAGGCCGGCTGCGGCGTGATCACCAGCAGCGCGTTCATGCGTTCGATGGGCACGATGCGCAGGATGCCGGTGAGCGGGCTCAGGTTGCGGTCGCCCAGCACCTTTTCCAGCTCGGTCATCACGGTCTTCACGTCGGAATTCTTGAGCGTGAAGAGCCCTGCCGACATACCCGCCATCCAGTCGATGTCGAACATGTCGATCGTGTCCATCAGGTTGCGCAACTCGCGCTCGGTGCCGGACAGCACCAGCAGGTTGCGCAACTCATCGGGCCGCACGGCCTGCGCGTCCTTGGCAAACGGCTCGATCAATCGCAGCATCTCGCGCACGCCGACATAGCGCAAAGGCACGATCTGCACGGAGAACCCCGGCGGCAGGGCACGCGCGGAATTGCCGAGCTGCGGCGTGATGTTGCCGCGAACGGCCGCCGCCTGCGGCACGATCAGGTACAGACCGCCGTTCTTGATCATCGTGGCGCCGTTTTGCCGCAACAGCGTTTCGAGCGTCGCGGGCAGCGCCTCGCGCGGGATGCCTGTGGACGTGCGGATGGTGACCGTGCCGCCGACCGACGGGTCGATCGTGTAATTCTCGTTGAGGATGTCGCCCAGGATGTTGCGCACCACCTCCCGCAGGTCGGCGCCCTCGAAATTGAGCACCACCCCGCCGCCTGGCGGCTGCATGACGGGTCCGGGAGGCAGCACACCTCCCGGTTGAATGCCCTTGACGACGACGCCGGTGCCGCGGAACAGGCTGGCCTTGTCCGAAAGCGGCGTTTGCGGTTCGGCTGGCGCCTGCGCCCGCGCCGCTGCGTCGGCCAGCGCCGGCGACATGCTGCCGCCGCCGCGATTCAACGCCGACCGCGCGAGCGACGGCGACTCCGGCGGCGCGCCGGGCGCGGCACAGGCCGTCGCGAGCAGCGCCATCGTGCAGAACAGGGTTCCGCGGACCAAGGAAGGATTCGGCATTGTTTTTTTATCCTGGCCGGCGCGGTGGCAATCGACTCCCCGCCGGCCGGCGATTATCTCAAAGTGATGCAGGACGGTCTCATCGCCGCGGTTGTTGGTACCGTTGGTAAACCGAGGCCCACGCGGGGTCGGTGGATCCGCCCGCCGCGGCACCCGCCGGAGCGGTCGTCGCTGCGGCTGCGGCCGCTGGTGGCGCCGTCGCGGGAATCGGAGCGCCAGGCGGGCGTCCCGCGGCAGCGGCCTCAGCATCGCGGGCCATGCGCCGCCGCTCGGCCAGCACGTCGGCCACGTCCCGCACCTGCGGCGCAATCCGCGCGGCATCGGCGGCCGACAACCCGGCGGCCGCGGCCACTGCCGCGACGGGCGCGGCGACCACCGGCTGGATGGTCATCCGGGGTCCGACCGCCAGTTTCAGCACAAGTTCTTCGGCTTCGTCGCCCTGGGTAAGCCGGACGCTGTTGGCCTTGACCTCGGCAACCAACAGGCCGTTGACGGTTTCGCCCTGGATAACACGGCGCGCCTTGCCGCCATTGACGTCGCGCAGGAACGCGGTGGCCTTGCCCTCCACCAGCAACGTTCCGGTCAGCGCGAACTGGCCACGCTGCATGCGGGGCTTCTGGGCCTCGGCTACGGCGACCGGGGCCGGCCGCCGCGTGGGATTGAAGAGCGTGCGCTCGATCGTGTCGCGGCTGGTTTCCGCCGTGGCATCCGGCACATAGGGCGGGAGCACCGTGACGGTGACCGGCGGCGGCACGGCGGTGGCGACTGCCGGCGGCACGCGTGTCCATTCGCGACCCCAGTCGGTTTGCCAGCCGATCAGCAGGACGAGCATAGCGAGCGGGACCAGCCACAAGGCCCAAAATCGCACCGTCGTCGGGACCACGTTCATCGATCCTCCGCTACTTGGCCGGGGTAGGCTTGACAGGTTCGGGGTATGCCAATGCCGATACCTCGAGTTGCACGTTGTTTTCCGGTTCCTGTCCCGGGCCCGGTTTGAAGCCCCGGAACGCGGACAAGGGTCGAATCGATAGATTATCGACGGTCACGTACGGAATTTGTGTATCGAGCGCCTGCAGAATCCTGGCCAGCGCCGGTGTTGTTGCAAAAAACTGCACGGCAACCGCGACCTGCTTGAAACGGCCCTCGTCCCTTGGCGCAGGGTTCTGGCTGGTGGTGATCCGCCCGCCGTTGTTCTCGATGGCACCGCGCACCAGATCGGACAGCTCGGCGCCGGCAAGGTTCGGCGCGGTGTTCTTGAGGTAGAAGCGGCGCCCGTCGCGCTCCTTCATCACCTCGAGCGCGCGGCGCAGCTCGGGTGCCTGGGCGGAGACCCGCCGGTACCGTTCAAGCCGGTCGGTCAGGTCGCCGATCACACCGTCGTAATGCCGGTGCATCAGCAGCAGCGGTCCGAGCAGCACGGCCACCAGAAGCAGCACGGCAAGCACCAGGAACGCCACCGCGGCGATGCGTTGCTGTGGCGGCGAGAGACGCGCCACGAAGGCCGGGGTCATGGCTTGCCCTTTGCCGCAGGCTCGGGGGATTTTGGTGTTGCGGCCGCAGCGGCTGGCGCGGAGCTGCCCGGGTTGTTGGCAGGGGCAGGGGCCGCCGCCGACGGACCCGGGGAGGTCCCGGCAGATGGCGCCGACCTGGCGGGCGCAGCTGCCGGCGCGGCACCCGGGGTAGCGGGCGCCGTGGCCGCGCCGGCGGCGGCGGGCGCGACGGCGGCTGCGGCGGGTGCCATAGCCCCAACCGCGCCCGATGCAGGAGCCGAAACCGCGCCGCCCGGCGTGGGCGCTGCCGCGTCCTTGGCGCCCGCCGTCGGGACCGCGCCGTCCTTGAGTGCGGTGTCGGGCGTCGGTTCGCGCACGATGAGCGCGGCCCGCTCGGGCATCGTCCGCGGCTTCAGCTGGGCCCCCAGGTCGAAGATTTCGCCCGGCCCGGGTTGAATCTTGGTGGTGGGCGCACGCGGCGCGGCCTGTGCAAAGTGGGTCGAGTCTTCGAACAACTGGACGAGCCGCCCCGCGTTGCCGGTTTCGCCGCGGACCAGCACTTCATGCTGGATTTCCTTGCCCTTGGCGATGCTTTTCAATTCGAGCTGCGTGAGCCACGTATCGTCGGGAAGGAGCTTGCTGACGTAGTCCACGGTCTGCAGCGCGCCGGGATACGCATATTTGCGCTCGAGGGCGTTGTTGTAATCGGCCACCTTGCCGTCGAGTTCGAGGCGCAGCGTTTCCGAGACTGCAGCCTGCGCGCGTGCCTGGTCGGCCAGCAAATTGAGCTGGATGGCGTAGTCGCGCTTCTGCCACAGCGGAACCACCACAGCGGCCACCGCCAGCAGCACCATCACCGCAAGCGGCACCCAGAGCTGCCAGCGGCGCCAGAAGGACTTCGCCGGGCGCATTGCGAGCGGCAGCAGGTTGATCCGCGATGGGGTGGCAAGGTTGGCCGCAGCGGGCACCACCCGGATGACTTCGGCGCCCCATAGCGCTGCGTGCTTCAACGCGGGATCCACGATCGCCCGCCGGACGGCGGCCAGATCGACTTCGACGATGCCACGCGCCGGATCGCGGCGCGTGATGGTGGCATCGAAATAGAGTTCCTCGGCCTTGAACGGCGTATGTCGATCAAGATCGTAGGTGAGCGCCTGCACCAGATCTTCCTCGACCGCTGCCGGCAGCACGATGGTCTTGCGCAACACCTCGCGCGCGGGCACCGCCACCACCACGCGCGTTGCAGCGGCGGCACCGCCATAGACCATCGACGTCAACGCCGCCATTGCCGCGCGGCCGGCCACCGCCACGACCGGAGCTTCACCGCCGAGCGCGATCGACGGTCCCTGCTGCATCGTCGCGCGACCCTGCTCGAGCACCGGCCGCCACAACGTGGCGTGATCGCCTTCAAACAACAGCACGGGTCGCATCCGGCGATGCGCCAGCGCCGCGCGCGGCGCGGCGGGGACCAGAGGATCGAGTTGCGCGATCCACCACGTCCAGAAGCCGGCGAGCCCCATCCGCCGCGCGAGTTCGTGCAGGCGCGGCAGCAGCGAGGGCAGGTTCAACGCGCGGTCAGCCATCGGATCGGGTCCCTGTATCTGTTGCGGCCATGGGCTAAGGGGAGACGGCCACAGGCGGGGGTTGGGTGATGCCGTCGGCCCAGTTGAGCGTGATCAATGGCCGGCGTGGCTCGCCCGACGGGCGGACCACCGCTTCGCGGGCGAAGGTTACACCATCGGGCGTCGTGGCCTGCGCACGAATCCGCCAAACCGGTACGGCGCCCGCCGCAAACGCCGCGGCCGGTGGAAACGGTGGTACCGGCAGCTTGGCCGCCAAGGCGTCGGCACGCTGTTGCAGATACGCGTCGACCACGGCCGGCGTGGCATTGGGCAATGCCAGCAACACATTGCGCGACGCGGTGGCCGGATTGACGCCGGGCTGTCGTGAATTCACAGTCAGACTGTCGGCCACGCGCGCAAAGATTGCAGGGGTCATGCCAAGCACACGCGCCACTTCACTGACCGTTTCGAATGGTGCGTTGGCGGGCCGTTGTGGCAGCCCTGCCAGCCGGTAGTCGGCATCCTCGGCGCCGTTGGGATGCTTCACGTCGTCCGCATCGCGCCAATCGAGGATGCCATCCACGATATGCGCCGCCGTGTCGGTGTCGGCACCGCCCACCTGTTCCATCAGTCCCTTCAGCAGCGCGTCGGGTGCGGCGTTGACATCGATGCGCGACGACTCGTCGACGCCGCTGGCCACGATATCGACGTCGCCTTCGCGCCAGCGCCGTAACTGTCCATCACTGGCCCAGGCCGTGGGGAAGCGCGGGCGCGACAGCTCGTAGGCCATGCGCTCGACGGCGCCGTCCGCGGCGGTGCGCGCCTGTGCCAACGACAACGAATTGCGGGCGGACAGCGCTTCGCTGCGCATCGAAAAGGCGAATCCACCTGCAATGACCATCAGCAGGATCGTGAGCCACAGCACGAGCACCAGCGCAATGCCGCGCTGGTTGCCGGGAATGGCACGATGGCGGCGGGAGGACGCGGCACGCATGGGTCAGGCACCCACACATTGCAGGCGAATGGTGTCCCACGCGCGGCAACCGGCTTCCGGTGCTTCGCGCGGCGCCACCACCAGCAGCGGCCAGGCGTTGCCCACGCGCGGCGCTACTTCGACGCGAACCAGCATCGGCAGCAGCTGTGGATCGTCCCAGCGGTCGCGCCACGTCGGCGCCAGCTCGAGGCTGGCGCCGCGGTCGCGGCCGAAATAGCCGATCTTGAGCGACGCGATGTCGTCGGCCAGCACCGAGCGCTCGGCTGAATTGAATTCGGGCATCGTCGTCGCGTTGACATCGGGCACCATGCGTTCCAGCACGAGCGCGCTCTTGCCCTTGCCGGCACCTTCGACCAGGGCCAGCCGGTAGAACCACATGCCGCCCACGCCCACGCGCCCGGGCAGCGGCGCGGCAAACCGCAGTTCGTCGGCCTTGCCGCTGAACAGCAATGGAAACTCGGTGATTCTGCGCATCCGTTGCGGATGCTGGGCCGCCAGCTGGGTACGGAGGTAGTCGCCCGCGAGCCGCATGCCGGACGTGGCTTCGGCCTTGGCCTCGCCCGCGTCCCACGTGCGGCCTGCCAGTCGCAGCGACCCGAACAGCACGGCCGACATCAATGCGAAGAGCGACAGCGCGATCAACAATTCGACCAGCGTGAAACCACGCGCGCGCGGCCAGCCGCGATACGCAGCACCGCTGCGTCGCGTGTTCATGCCGGCGTGCGCGGGCCGAGCCGCATCGTGGCCAGCGACAGCGTGCGTTCGCGCCCATCGGCGCCGTCGAAGGCGACGTCGACACTGATCCGGTACAGCCGCATGGCCAGCAATTCGGAGGCCCGCTCCAGTTCCTGGTCGACATCCGGCACCGTGTACGTCACGACTTTGGAGGTCCAGCGGATCTTGCCCGTCTCGTCGACACCGCGGTCGTCCATCACCTTCAGCGGCTGCGTGGAGGCAGCGGCTTCGAGCTGGGACTCCGCGAGAAGCAACGCCCGACTCCACTCCTCCGCCGCCGACACATTGTTGAGCGACGCGGAAAACAGGCGAAACAATGCCGTGGCCACCAGCGACAGGATCACGAAGGCCGCCAGCACCTCGAGCAGCGAGAAGCCGCGCATGCTGCGCGAGGCGGCGGGCGGGTCCGCGCGGGTCATGCCTGCATCAATCGAGGATGGCGACACGGCCGGTGAGCCAGTCGACGTCGACTTCGTATTTGCGTTCGCCCGAGCCGACAGTGATGCGGCCACCGTTGCTGCCGCCATCAGGATAGAAGCGGATCGACCCCGTCTTCTCGTCGACCAGGTCCTTCTGCGCGGTGAAGAGCTTCAATTCCACGTCGCGCGGCAGCGCATGCTCCTGCGGATCGCGATCGACCTTGAAGCGGCGGCCGGCGACATCGAGCACCAGGAAAGTTTCGCGCCGCTGCGATACCGCTTCGCTGCGCGCCAGCCGCAACCCCGATGCCAGCTGCCGCGCGGCGCTGCGCAATTCGGTGTTGGACACGCCGCCGCCCAGCATCGGCACCACGAGCGCCGCCACGATCGCCATGATCATCAACACGATCATGAGTTCGATCAGCGACACGCCGACGATGTGTCGGCGCGTGCAGCAAGGCAGGCTCGCATGCATGCGGGATCAGTTGCTCGTGATGTCCTTCGCCGCGCCCTCGCCGCCTTCCTTGCCGTCGGCACCGAAGGACACGATGTCGTACGCGGCCTTCTGGCCCGGCGACGTGTACTTGTATTCGTTGGTCCACGGATCCTTGGGCAGCGTGCCCTTCTTCCAGTACGGGCCGTTCCAGTTGGCCACACCGGAAGGCGCGGTGATCAGCGCCTGCAGGCCTTCCTGCGTGGTGGGATAGCGGCCGACCTCGAGCTTGTACAGATCGAGCGACTGCCCGATCTGGCCGATCTCGATGGCCGCGGCCTTGGCCTTGGCGGCCTCGCCCTGGCCGATGAAATTGCCACCCACGATGCCCATCACGATTGCGATCAGCACCAGCACGACCAGGATTTCGATCAGTGTCATGCCGCGCTGCGCGCGGCGAATGTCATGTAATTGGTTCATTGTGGTTCCCATGGTGAAATCGACTGCAAGTGTAGCCATTGCCCGACGCCCGGAAGCGCGCTTTCGCGGCGGGCGTGCCTTTGGACGCGTGATCAGACCACGAGTTCGCTCATTCCCATCACGCCCATCAAAATCGAGAACACGATTCCGCCGATCATCACGGCCAGGCTCAGGATCAGTACCGGCTCCAGCACCGACAGGAAGCGCCTGATCGCCATCTGCACTTCTCGGTCGTAGACCTCCGCCACGCGTGCGAGCATTTCTTCGAGCCGCCCGGACTCCTCGCCGACCAGGATCATCTGCGACGCCAGCCGTGGATAGAGGCCCGTATCGGCGAGCGGCCGGCCGAAGCCCTTGCCCTCGCGCAACTTGGCGATCACGCCATCGAGCGCGCCCGCCATCACCACGTTGGTCATGGTTTCCTTGACGATCGACAGCCCGGCGAGCAGTGTCACGCCGTTGGCAAGCAGTGTGGACAGCGTGCGCGCGAAGCGGGCCGTCTCCACCTTGGCGATCAGGTCGCCCAGCAGCGGCACGCGCAGGAGCCGCGTGTCGCGGGCAAATCGTATCGTCGGATTCCTGCCGCGGCGGCGATACCAGCCGACCCCCAGCACGATCGCGGCCGCGAGCGCCCACCACCACGTGCGCATGAACTTGCCCACCGTCACCACGACCTGCGTAGGCAGCGGCAAGGCCTTGCCTGCCTGCGCGAACGTGGCCTCGAACTGCGGCACCACCCAGATCAACAGCAAGGCGACCGACGCGACGGCCACGCAGACGAGGATGACCGGATAGATCAGCGCCGATTTGACCGACTCGCGCAACTCCTTGTTGCGCTCCATCGTGTCGGACAGCCGCTGCAGCACGACGCCGAGCGCGCCACCGGCTTCGCCGGC
Organism: Betaproteobacteria bacterium; assembly: GCA_031361405.1. Lineage (GTDB taxonomy): Bacteria > Pseudomonadota > Gammaproteobacteria > Burkholderiales > Casimicrobiaceae > VBCG01. The sequence continues at coordinate 534 of JANMCS010000248.1, read as the reverse complement.
GCGGACGATGTTGACGTAGAAACGCGAAAAGATATCGCCGCGATCATCGAGCGCCTGCGACAGCGACTTGCCGCCGCGCACGTCGTCACGGATGCCCTGCAACAGCGTCGCCACGAGCGGCGTGGGCGCGAGGCCGATCAGCACTTCGAGCGCGCGATCGAGCGGCAGCCCGGCGCGCAGCAGCGTGGACAACTCGCGCGTGACGCCGAGCAACTGGTCGCGCGTGACGGTCTTCGACTCGAAGATGCTGCGCCGCGCCGCGCCGGCGGGCCGCGGCACGCCGGCGGAGACCGCCATGGTGCCGCTGGAATGCGCGATCTGCGTGGGCATCAAGCCCTGGTCGCGCAGGCGGTCGACGATCTCGGCTTCGTTGGCGGCATCGAGTTCGCCGGTGGCGATCTCGCCAGCCGGACTGACGGCGCGGTAGCGAAAGACCGGCATCCGAGGCCCTAGGCTTCGCGCGTGACGCGAAGCACCTCTTCGAATGTCGTGTCGCCTGCCAGTGCCTTGCGCATCCCGTCCTCGTACATCGAC
>JANMCS010000237.1:0-1520 GCA_031361405.1 Betaproteobacteria bacterium | reverse complement strand
GCCTGCTGCCAAGCGTTGCTGCTCACCAATTCGGCCGGGCTCATCTCGATGAATGGCCTGGTCGGCTATTCGCTGGTCGACATGAAGACCCTTGCCACGCTGGGCGCCACCACCTATGTGCTGGGTTCGGCGCTGGCCACGATGCCGATGTCGCTGTGGATGGCCCGGGTCGGACGCCGCCGCGGCTTCATGGCCGGGGCGCTGATCAACGTCGTCGGGTGCGGAATTGCGGTGCTGGCGCTGCTCGGCGGCAGCTTCGCGCTTTATTGCGTGGCCACCGCCATCATCGGCGTCTACAACGCGGTGGGCTTGCAGTATCGCTTCGCAGCCACTGAAGTGGCGGCGCCCGCCGACAAGGCGCGCGCGATCTCGCTGGTTCTTGCGGGTGGCATCGGCGGCGGCTTTCTCGGCCCCGCGATCACCCGGTGGGGCCAGCACATGTTCACCACGCCGTTCCTGGGCTCGTTCGTGATGCTGGCGGGCGTGGCCGTGCTGGCGCTGGCCGTGCAATCGCAGGTGCATGTACCGAAGCCCAGCGCCGAGGAACGCTCGGGCGGCGGGCGTCACCTGCGCGAGATTGTGCGGCAGCCGGTGTTCATCGTGGCCGCGCTGTCAGGCGGGCTGGGCTACGGCCTCATGAACCTCTTGATGACTGCCACGCCGCTGGCGATGAATTTCTGCAGCCTGCCCTACGCGCAGGCGGCGCTGGTGATTCAATGGCACGTGGTCGGCATGTATGCGCCCGGCTTTGTCACCGGCACGCTGATCAAGCGCCTCGGCGTGCTGCGCATCATTCTGGGCGGTGTCGTGCTGATGGGGGCGGGATCGCTGGTGGCGCTGAACGGCATCACGCTGACACACTTCGTCACCGCGTTGGTGCTGGTCGGCGCCGGCTGGAATTTCATGTACACCGGCGGCACCACGCTGCTCACCGAGGCCTACACGCCCGCTGAAAAGGCGCGCACGCAGGGCGCCAACGACTTCATCGTCTTTTCGATCATGGGCGTGTCGTCGTTTTCGTCGGGCGCTCTGGTGTCCGCTGCCGGCTGGGAGGTGATGAACTGGGGCGCGCTGCCGGTGCTGGTCGTGATTGCCAGCGTCGTGTTGTGGTATTCGCGTCGCCGGGCCGGGTTGGCGGCAGCGTCGATCTGAGCGGTCCGGCAGCGTCAGCTGCGAATCTGCCCCGACCCCAGTACCACCCACTTCCGGCTGGTGAGGCCCTCGAGGCCCACCGGGCCGCGCGCGTGCAGCTTGTTGGTGGAGATGCCGATCTCGGCGCCCAGTCCGAACTCGAAGCCGTCGGCGAAGCGCGTCGATGCATTCACCAGCACTGAGCTGGAATCGACCTCGCGCAGGAACCGCCGCGCGTTCCCGTAGTGCTCGGTAACGATCGCATCCGTGTGCTGCGAGCCATATTGCGCGATGTGCGTCATTGCCTCGTCGAGCGAATCGACGATGCGGATGGCCAGGATGGGCGCCAGGTATTCGGCGTACCAGTCGTCCTCGGTGGCGGCCTTCAT
>JANMCS010000143.1:0-6019 GCA_031361405.1 Betaproteobacteria bacterium | reverse complement strand
GTTCGCCGCAGTGAAGGACGAGGGAGAGCAGGATTACCTCAACGACCTGCCGACGTCGTTTGTGTTGAGCGACGAAGCCGTCGACCGCCTGCGCGCTGCCGCCGGCACGATCATCGAGGAATCGCCGGAGTTCCAGCGGTTGCTGAAGGACATGGGTGGGCGCACGGTGCCGGTGGCGAACAAAGCGACCGCGCCATGAACGCGCCGGTCGAACCTGAAATGGGCATAGCGGCGGCAGAACTGGCGCGCGTCTTTGCGCTGCAGCGGGCGGCGTTTGCCCGCGAGCGCTATCCATCGCTTGCGGTGCGGCACGATCGGCTCGCGCGATTGCAGGCGCTGGTGCGCGACAACGAGACGCGCTTCGTGGATGCCGTCAACCGCGATTTCGGCCACCGGTCGGCGCACGAAACGCGGCTGGCCGAGCTCTACATCGTGCTGGCCGAAATCGGCCAGGCCCGCAAGCATCTTGCGCGCTGGATGCGCGCGGAACGCGTCTCCACGCCGCTGCATCTTCTGCCCGGCCGTGCCCGCATCGAGCGGCAACCGGTCGGCGTGGTGGGCATCATCAGCCCGTGGAATTATCCGGTGCAACTCGCATTGGCGCCGGCGCTGGGCGCGCTGGCGGCAGGCAATCGCGTGTTGCTGAAGCCCTCTGAACTCACGCCGGCCACGGCGGCGCTGCTGCACGAACTGGTGGCCGGCAATTTTGCGGAGGATGAATTCGCCGTGATCCTGGGCGACGCCGACGTCGGGCGCGCGTTCACCGAGGTGCCCTTCGACCACCTGTTCTTCACCGGCTCCACCGCAGTGGGGCGCCATGTGGCGCGCGCGGCGGCCGCCAACGTCACGCCGGTCACGCTGGAACTGGGCGGCAAGTCGCCAGCGTTGTTCGCGCCCGATGCCGATCTCGCGCTCACCGTCCCGCGGCTCATGTCGGGCAAGCTGCTCAACGCCGGCCAGACGTGCATCGCGCCCGACTACGCGCTGGTGCCGCGCGAGCGCGTCGACGCTTTCGTGGCGGCCGTCACGCAGGCGACGCACCGACTCTATCCCACCATTGCGGGCAACAACGACTACACCGCCATCATCAACGAGCGGCACCTGCGCCGCTTGACGGCGCTGGTGGACGATGCGCGGGCGAAGGGTGCGCGCGTGGTGACGCTGGGCGACGTTGACACGGGAGTGGACGCCTCCAGGCGCAAGCTGGCGCCGACGCTGCTGCTCGGTGTCGATGCCACGATGGCGGTGATGCAGGAGGAAATCTTCGGACCGCTGCTGCCGATCGAAGCCTACGACACGCTCGATGAGGCGGTGGCGCGCATCAACGCGCGGCCGCATCCGTTGGCGTTCTACTATTTCGGCAGGAATGGCGCGCGCTGTGGCAAGGTGCTGGAGCAGACTATTGCCGGTGGCGTCACGGTCAACGACACGCTGTGGCATTTCGCGCACGAAAACCTGCCCTTCGGCGGCGTGGGCGCGTCGGGACTTGGCGCGTACCACGGCGAGGCAGGTTTCCTCACGTTCACGCATCGCAAGCCGGTGTTCACGCAGCCGCGCTTCGGCGCGGCCAGCCTGTTGTATCCGCCCTACGGCAAGATCTATGAAAGCGTGCTGGCGCTGTTGCGGCGGTTGAACGGCTGATGCCGTGTCGCGAGGCTGCTGCCTCGCCTACAGAGGAACGCCGGCGCGAATTGCCGTAGACGAGGCTTCAGCCTCGCAACGCCACGACAAGGGCGACGCGAATTTCCGTAGGCGAGGCTTCAGCCTCGCAACGCGTTACAACACCGGCCGCGCCGGGCCGGTGCTCTCGTCTACTTCGTGGACGACGTGGGCGCGTCCCACCAGCAGCGGATCCGCGGCGCCGATGCCTGCGGTGTCCTTGGCTGCGTAGGGCAGCGAATGCAGCAGGTATCGCAACGCGTTGATGCGCGCCCGCTTCTTGCAATCGGACTTGATCACCGTCCACGGCGCGTCGGCGGTGTCGGTGTGAAAGAACATCGATTCCTTCGCCTTGGTGTACTCGTCCCATTTGTCGAGCGAGGCGGTATCGATCGGCGACAGCTTCCATTGCTTCAACGGATGCGCTTCGCGCTCGTGGAAGCGCCGCCGCTGTTCCTGCCGGCTGACCGAAAACCAGAACTTGAAGAGATGGATGCCGCTGCGCACCAGGTTGCGCTCGAACTCGGGCGCCTGGCGCATGAACTCGCGGTATTCCTCGTCGGTGCAGAAGCCCATCACGCGCTCGACGCCGGCCCGGTTGTACCAGGAGCGGTCGAAGAACACGATCTCGCCCGCGGTGGGCAGGTGCTGCACGTAGCGCTGGAAATACCATTGGCCGCGTTCGCCTTCCGAGGGCTTGGACAGCGCAACCACGCGCGCGCCGCGCGGATTCAAGTGCTCCATGAAGCGCTTGATCGTGCCGCCCTTGCCCGCGGCATCGCGGCCTTCGAACAGGATGATTACCTTCTGCCCGGTGTCCTTGACCCACGCCTGGAGTTTGAGCAATTCCACCTGCAGCCCGTACTTCTGGCGTTCGTAGCTCTTGCGCGACAGCAGGTTGCGATAGGGATAGCCACCGTTGCGCCAGTCATCGGCCAACTGGTCGTCCGGATTGACGCCGGATTTGGCTTCGGGTGCCCGATGGCGTCGGAGCAACTCGCGCGCCAGCGCTTGCGCGTCTTCCGGCGAGCGCTGCGCCAGCATCGCATCGAGCGCGTCGATATCGGCCTCGCTGGTGGCCGCGATGCGGTCACGCACGGCGATTTCCGCTACAGCAACTGGCGTGCGCTTGACTGAAGATCGGCGCTTCGCAGCGGCGCGCGGTGGCGCAGCGGGGCGGGACTTGCGGATTGCCATCGTGATCCTCAAAATAATACCAAGCCCGCAAATGCTACTACGCGCTCGTATTTACGTGCCGTAAAAAGCAGCGCGACGCACTATCAACGATCACCGGCGCCCACCGGGCGCCGCGTGCATCGTGATAGTGCGTCGCGGATACTAAAAGGGCGTGGCAGAAACTATTTGGAAGAAGGCAACTTCCCGACCACGCCCTCAACGTAGTAATCCATCTTCGACAACTCCCCATCATTGAGCGTCTTGCCCGCCGCCAGGATTTCCTTGCCCGTGTTGTCCTTCATCGGGCCGGTGAACGGGTTCAACTTGCCGGCAGCAATTTCACCTTCGGCCTTTTTCACCATCGCCTGCACGTCGGCCGGCACCACCTGGTTGAACGGCGCCAGCTTGATCATGCCGTCCTTGATGCCGCCCCAGACGTTGTCCTGCTGCCACTTGCCGTCGACGACCGACTGCGCGACCTTGGTGTAGTAGTTGCCCCAGTGATGGGTGACGGCCGTCAGTTGCGCATTGGGGCCGTACTTCGCCATGTCCGAGTGATAGCCGATGGCATAGACCTTCTTCGCTTCGGCGGTCTGCACGGCGGCGGTGGAGTCGGTGTGGTGCGTGAGTACGTCGGCCTGCTGCGAGATCAGGGTGTTGGCGGCTTCGGATTCCTTGCCCGGATCGAACCACGAGTTCACCCAGATCACCTTCACTTCGGCCTTGGGGTTGACGCTGCGCATGCCGCGCGCGAACGCGTTGATGCCCATCACCACTTCGGGGATCGGGAACGCGGCGATGTAGCCGGCGACGTTGGTCTTGCTCATCTTGCCCGCGACGATGCCGGCGAGGTAGCGGCCTTCGTAGAATCGCGCGTTGTAGATGCCGACGTTCTTGGCGGTCTTGTAGCCGGTGGCGTGCTCGAAGTTGACCTTGGGGAAGGTGCCCGCGACCTTGATCGTGGGATTCATGTACCCGAACGACGTCGTGAAGATCAGGTTGTGGCCGGTGGCCGCGAGCTCGCGGATCACGCGCTCGGCATCGGCACCTTCAGGCACGTTCTCGATGTACTTGGTGGTGACCTTGGCGCCCAGCGCCTTTTCCATGGCCTTGCGGCCGGTGTCGTGCTGGAAGGTCCAGCCCGCGTCACCGATGGGGCTGACGTAGACGAAGCCGATCTTCAACGGCTCGCCGGCCTTGGTCTGGGCACTGGCGGGCGCAATCATCGCGACGGCGCCGGCGGCGAGCAGGGCCAGCGTGATGCGGCGGGTGGTACGGGTCATGGCGATCTCCTGGAGCGGGGCGGGGTAGGCAAGGGGCTGCGGCGGGAATCGAAATCGGGTTGAATTCTACGCTGTTGCCGGTCAGTTTTAACCGTAGGGGTGGAACGACTTGCCGAGCGACGCCGGGGCGTTGAGCCGGATGGCCGTGGCATCGCGCGAAATGACGGCCAGCACAATGATCGTGGCGATGTACGGCAGCATCGACAGGTATTGCGACGGGATATCCACGCCCAGTCCCTGCGCCTGGAACTGCGCGAGCGTGACGCCGCCGAAGAGGTAGGCACCGGCCAGCACGCGCCAGGGCTTCCACGTGGCAAACACGACCAGCGCCAGCGCGATCCAGCCACGCCCCGCGGTCATGCCTTCGGTCCACGACGGGTTGTACACCAGTGACAGGTAGGCGCCGCCGATACCGGCACAGGCGCCGCCGAACATCACCGCGAGATAGCGGATGCGGATCACCGGGTAGCCGATCGCGTGCGCGGATTGCGGCGATTCGCCAACGGCACGCAGGATCAAGCCGGCGCGCGAGTTGAAGAGAAACCACTGGATCAGCATGAACAGCACGAGCGACAGGTAGACGAGCGGACTGTGGCCGAACAGCATCTTGCCGACCACCGGCAGGTCGGAGAGCCCCGGCACCGCCAGCGCCTTGATCGGCGCAATCACCACGCTCACATACTCGAGGCCGATAAATGCGGAAAGCCCGATGCCAAACAGCGACAGCGCGAGGCCCGAGGCCACCTGGTTGGCCTGCAGCGTCAGCGTGACGAACGCAAAGATCAGCGACAACGCTGCGCCGGCGATCATGCCTGCGACTACGCCGAGCCACGGCGACCGGGTGGTGGCGGCCACGATGAACGACACCACCGCGCCGACCAGCATCATGCCTTCCACGCCGAGATTGAGCACGCCTGCCTTCTCGGTAACCAGTTCGCCGAGCGCGGCGTAGACGAGCGGTGTGCCCGCGGCCAGCATCAGGATCAGCAATTGCGCGAACGTGTCCATCAGGCGGACGTCGCGACCGGGGCCGTGGGGCGGATCACGCGCAGCCGGAAGTGAATGAACACATCGGCCGCCAGCAGGAAGAACAGCAGCGTCCCCTGGAACAGCCCCGTCACCGATGACGGCAGCGCAAGGCGCATCTGCGCCGCCTCGCCGCCGAGGTAGAGCAGCGACATCAGCAGGCTGGCGAAGAAGATGCCCACTGGATGCAGCCGCCCGACGAAGGCCACGATGATCGCCGCAAAGCCGTAGCCGGGCGAGACGATGGGCAGCAGCTGGCCGATGGGTCCCGCCACTTCGCCCACGCCCGCGAGCCCGGCGCAGCCGCCGCCGATCAGCATGCCCAGCCACACGGTGCGGTTGGCGGAAATGCCGGCGTAGTTGGCTGCCGCGGGGGCCAGGCCCGCCACGCGCATCTGGTAGCCGACAAGACTCTTGCGCATGAAGAGCCACGCCATCGCGACCGCCGCCAGCGCAATCAGGAAGCCGACATGGAGCCGCGTTTCGCCCAGCATGTTGGGCAGCAGCGCATTGTCGTTGAACATTTTCGATTGCGGAAAATTGAAGCCCTCCGGATCGCGCCACGCGCCGTGCACCAGCAGCGACAGGATGAACGAGGCGACGTACACGAGCATCAGTGACACGAGGATTTCGTTGGCGTTGCAGCGCGTGCGCAGGAACGCGGGAATGGCCGCCCAGGCGAGGCCGCCCAGCAGCCCGGCAACAAGCATCAGCGGCAACACCAGCCACGAGGACGAGCCGTGCAAGGCCAGCGCAACGCCGCCGCCGGCGATCGCACCCATGATGAGCTGGCCCTCGGCGCCGATGTTCCAGACGTTGGCGCGATAGCCGATGGCAAGCCCGACGGCGCACAGCATGATCGGGCTGGCTTTGAG
>JANMCS010000137.1:0-8202 GCA_031361405.1 Betaproteobacteria bacterium | reverse complement strand
GCACGAGGCCGATGGCATGGCGCACCGCCCCGAGCGAGGCATCGGATCCATCGAGAGGCAGCAGGATCTTCATCATTCAATTCTCCAGGGTGTCGCGGGGGCGTGGCAGCAGGGGTTGCGCCATCATCATGCGCCTGCCGCGCCGGAATCCGTCATCGGCACCAGCATCTGCATCCGCCGCAGGGCATCGATATTGGCGGCGCCAAGGAGGCCCATCACCCGGTCGATTTCAGACCGATAGATCGCCAGCACCTGCGCCACGCCGGCTTCCCCGGCCACGGTGAGCCCCCACAACTGCGGGCGCGCGATCAGCACGGCGCGCGCGCCGAGCGCCAGTGCCTTCACCACATCCGTGCCGCGCCGGATACCCCCATCGAGCAACAGTGGGATGCGGTCCTCGACCGCGGCGACGATCGCCGGCAATGCGTCCAGCGCGCCGGCCGCGCCGTCGAGCTGCCGGCCGCCATGATTGGACACGATGAGGCCGTCAACGCCCATCGCCAATGCGCGCCGTGCATCATCGGGATGGAGGATGCCCTTCAGCAGCAACGGCCCCGGCCATTGCGCGCGCAATTGCGCAACGTCGTCCCAGTTCATTGCCGGGTCGAGCAGCGAGCCCATGCGACCGGCGAGTGTCGCCAACGACTCGCCCGAGCCGGGACGAACGTAGTTGCCGAAGGTTAGCGTGCGCAATTCGTTGCGCATCGACCACGCCCAGCGCCCTTTGGATGCCATGGCCGCCCACTGCCGCATTGAAAATCGGGGCGGAATGGAAAATCCATTGGCGAAATCGCGCTCGCGCTTGCCCAGCAGCTGATTGTCGATGGTGAGGACCAGCGCCTGGTAGCCCGCGTCGCGCGCACGCTGCGTAAGCTCGCGCGTGAAGGCGCGATCGCGATAGATGAACACCTGCATCCAGCGTTGCCCCTGGTGCGCGGCCGCCACGTCCTCGATCGAACATACCGAGCCGTGGCTCAGGCAATACGCGGTGCCGGCGGCGGCCGCAGCCCGCGCCGATGCAATCTCGCCGCGCGGCCAGAACAGTCCCGCCAGTCCCGTGGGGCCGATCAATACGGGTGATGCCAGCGTCGCCCCGAACAAGGTCACCGACTGGTCGCGCGTTGCGGTCCCTGCCAGCGGTCGCGGCAGGAAACGCCAACGCTGGAACGCATGCTCGTTACGCCGCAACGTCACTTCATCCTCGGCCCCGCCATCGGCGAAATCGAAGATCGGCCGCGGCAGGCGCCGCCGCGCGGCTTCGCGCATCAGGCGGATGCTGGGGTACGGGAGCGCGGGCGATTCGACGGACATCGGACGTTGGCGGTTCGGGGGATCAAGGGTCAGCGTTGCAGGCATCGCCGTGGACGCCCCGGGCACGGATCGTTACCATGGCCTTCTTTTATGGAGGATAGGGCAATGATCGACGAAGCGCCAAGCATTCAGCGCAACAACATCGTGAGGCCGGCCGCGGCACAGGTCGAAGCCCTGCGCGGCACGCCCACCGGATTCCTGGTCGACGCGCTCGGCGGCAGCGGCGCGCTCGACTTCCGGATCAAGCCCGCGATCGTGGACCAGGTCGGCTTCTGCGGCGTGGCGCTGACGTGCGACGCCGGGCCAGCGGACAACCTCGCGCTGATTGCCGCGCTCGAGTCGGTGCAGCCCGGCGATGTGCTTGTGTGCACCACGGGCAGCTTTACCGGATGCGCCGTGACCGGCGACCTGGTGCTGGGCATGGCCCGCAACTGCGGCGCCGTGGGCTTCGTCACCGATGGCTGCGTGCGCGACCTGCCGGGCATCCGCATGGTAGCGCTGCCGTGCTACTGCCTCGGCGTCACGCCCAATTCGCCGGCACGAAGCGGACCCGGCACCGTGGGCTATCCGATCACGCTCGCCGGCCATCCAGTGGCCAGCGGCGATGTCATCGTGGCGGACCAGGACGGCGTGGTGGTGGTGCCGCAGGCCCGGCTCGACGAAGTGATTGCGCGCCTGCCCGCCATTCGCAAGTCCGAAGCCGCGATGGACCAGGCGGTGCGCGACGGCCTGCGGCTGCCGGTGTTCAAAACCTGACGGGCGCGGCGGGCGTCCATCGAGATGCCGCCGCCCACCATCACTTCACATCGGCCTCATAGATGTAAAGCGTCGACTTCTCATCCTCCGGCATGAAATAGGCGCGCAAGCCCGTGGCCGTGGGCTCGATCCAGAACGGGTTCTGTGTCATGGGCAGTCCGCTATCGGTCCACAACTCCACCGGCATCTGGAAAATCGCCTGGTTGGCGGCGAGATCCACGATTTCGAAGCCGCCCAGCGGAAATCGCGGCCCATCCTTTTTCATCTGGTAATTGTTGAGGCCGGAGCACAGCGCCTCCTGGCGGCCGAGATACTTGCAGTCCTGATAATCGATGTAGCCCGATGGATTGGTCACGCGCAACTCTGCCGGCGGCGTGCCGGCGTTGGTCACGCGCCCGTCGCCGTCGAGCGCCCAGCGGTAAAACCGGCGCGAACCCCAGCTGACACCGTGCAGTGATTTGTTATCGACGTTATGCACGATGCCACCGATGTGATCGCCGTAGCGGAACACCTCGGTGGATTTCATCGTGACCGGATCGACGCGGTAGATGATCGCGCGGCTGTTGGGCCGATACTCGGCGGTGGGTATCCAGATCGAACGGCCGTCGTAGTCGATGCCGCCCGGATGGTAGATCGACCCTTCGCCGAGCGTGATGTCGGTGATGAGATTGCCCTTGAGGTCGAGTTTGAACAGATGTCCCACCCCCTCGCCGGTATCGCGATCGTAGCCATCCTCCAATTGGGGAAAGCGCTTGGTGGGCGTGCGGATATCGACGGAGGACACGAAAAGCGTGTCCCCGATCTTCACCATGCCCTGCGGATGAAACGTGTTGAAGTTGACTGGGATGGCGGCCACCTGCCGCCACTGCACGCCCCGCGTGAGTTTTTTCACGCGCTCGCTGATGACGGCACCCGTATTGGGGACCTGGGCCACGGCGGACAGGCTCACCGCAAACACTGCGAGCGCAGCGGCCGCCGCGAACCGCCTATGAAAGCTGGACATGGGTAATTCCTCCGGGGCATGCATTGCGCCACCCCCTGGTGGTTCGATGGGACGCCGCGCCGGCGCATCCGGAAGCATCCCGGACTGCAAGTATTCTCGCTCCCACCGCAAGGCGCAAGTTCCGTCCGCCCGCGACCATGGTTGCGCCGCCATGGAATGTCAGGCGGCTCGCGGCTGTTGACGCGGCGCAGGCCTGACCTTTCAACAATGATCCCGGAGTGACTTCATCAGAATCAAGACCCTTGCCGCGCTGCTGGCGGGCGTTGCATTGACCGTTGCCACCGCGCAGGCCCAGCCGGTGATGCGCGTGCAGGTCAGCAAGGACGGGGTTCGGCCACCGCAATAGTTGCCGCAAGGAGAGCAAAAACGCCCATGGTGAGGTAACCTTAGGTTTGACCGACGGGGCTTAAACCGGGAACAACGCACGATCGAGGCGCTTGCGCAAGCCCGCGCGGGACAACAACAAGGAGGTCCATCATGAGTGATTCCATCGTCGCCCGTATCGAGGCGAACCCGAAGTACCACGAGTTGCGACGCAAGCGGAACACCTTCGGCTGGACCCTCACGATCCTGATGCTGATCGTGTACTTCGGCTACATCGCGCTGATCGCCTTCAACAAGCCGTTCCTCGCCCAGCCCATCGGCAGCGGCGTCACCACGCTCGGCATCCCGATCGGTCTCGGCGTGATCGTCTTCACGGTGCTGATCACCGGCATCTATGTGCGTCGCGCCAACGGCGAATATGACCGCCTGACCGCCGAGATCCTCGCCGAGGCGGCCAAATGAGGGCCGCTGCGAAAGCGTTGGTGGGCACCGCCGCGCTGCTGCTCGCCGGCGTCGCGCTGGCGGCGGGTGGCGACATCGGACAGGTCGACAAGCAGGCCACCAACTGGGTGGCCATCGGCATGTTCGGCGTGTTCGTGGTGGCCACGCTGTTCGTCACCAAATGGGCTGCGGCCAAAACCAAATCGGCTTCGGATTTCTACACGGCGGGCGGCGGCATCACCGGCTTCCAGAATGGCCTGGCCATTGCCGGCGACTACATGTCGGCAGCGTCATTCCTCGGCATTTCCGCTGCGGTGATGGCCACCGGCTACGATGGCCTGATCTACTCCATCGGCTTCCTGGTCGGCTGGCCGATCATCACGTTCCTGATGGCCGAGCGCCTGCGCAACCTCGGCAAGTTCACGTTTGCCGACGTGGCCGGCTATCGCTTTGCGCAAACACCGATCCGCGTGTTTGCCGCATCGGGCACGTTGGTCGTGGTCGCGTTCTACCTGATCGCGCAGATGGTGGGCGCCGGCGCGCTGATCAAGCTGCTGTTCGGCCTCGACTACTGGATCGCCGTGGTGATCGTCGGCGGGCTGATGATGGTGTACGTGCTGTTCGGCGGCATGACCGCCACCACCTGGGTGCAGATCATCAAGGCCTGCATGCTGCTGGCGGGTGTCACGTTCATGGCGATCATGGTGCTGGCGCAATACGGCTTCAGCCCGGAGGCGCTGTTTGCCAAGGGCGTGGAAGTGCGCACGCAGATCGCGGTGAATGGAGGCAAGACGCCACCGGAGGCGGCGAAGATAGGACTGGCGATCATGGGACCTGGCGGATTCATCAAGGATCCGATCTCCGCCATCTCGTTCGGCATGGCACTGATGTTCGGTACCGCCGGCCTGCCCCACATCCTGATGCGGTTCTTCACCGTGCCGGATGCCAAGCAGGCGCGCAAGTCGGTGCTGTGGGCCACGACCTGGATCGGCTACTTCTACGTGCTGATCTTCATCATCGGCTTCGGCGCAATCACGCTGGTGCTCACCAATCCCGAGTTCGCGGATACCGCGAAGGGCATCATCAAGGGCGGCGGCGGCTCGGCCAACATGGCGGCCGTGCTGGTGGCCAAGGCGGTGGGCGGCAACATCTTCTACGGCTTCATCTCCGCGGTGGCGTTCGCGACCATCCTCGCCGTGGTGGCCGGCCTCACGCTGTCGGGTGCATCGGCCGTATCGCATGACCTGTATGCCACCGTGTTCAAGAAGGGCAATGCCGACAGCGATGCCGAGCTGAAAGTGTCGCGCCTCACCACCGTGGCGCTGGGCATCGTTGCCGTGGCACTGGGCATCGCCTTTGAAAAGCAGAACATCGCGTTCATGGTGGCGCTGGCCTTTGCCATCGCAGCATCGGCCAATTTCCCGGTGCTGTTCATGTCGGTGCTGTGGAAGGGTTGCACCACGCGCGGCGCGGTCATCGGCGGCTTCATGGGGCTGATTTCCTCGGTGGGACTCACGATCGTCTCGCCGTCGGTCTGGGAAACGACACTCGGCAACCCCGTCGGCTCGGCGCTGTTCCCCTACTCGTCGCCGGCGCTCTTCTCCGTCACGATCGGCTTCGTCGGGATCTGGCTGTTCTCGATCCTCGACAACAGTCCGCAGGCGCAGAAGGACCGCGCCGGCTTCAAGGCACAGCAGGTGCGTTCGGAAACCGGCTTCGGTGCCTCGGGCGCATCGGGCCACTGACGACCACGACACTCCTGGCTGCTAACCCGCAGCCAGGAGTCGGCGCAATTTGACGAAGGCCAGCGCGGCCATCACCGCGTCGTTCAGTGCGTCATGCGCCGTGCGTTGCGGCAGGGCAAGGTCGTTCAGCAACGTGGCAAACCGCAGATCGATATGGGGATGGTCGCGCTGGTGCCGCGGCAACTGGCGATATTTATAGTCGTAGTACATCGCCGATACTTCGTGGCGCGGCTGCGGCAGGCCCATGTTGATGCCCAGGAGCGGCGCCAACGCGCGATCGATCATGGCCACGTCGAATTCAAGGTAGTACCCCACGAGCGGGCGACTGCCGATAAACTGCATCAACGCGTTCATCGCCGCTTCGGGCGCCATGCCCTTGGCCACATCCTGCTCGCGCAACTGATGGATGCGCACGCTTTCGGCCGACACGCGCCGCTCGGGGCGCACCAGCAACTCCAGCCGCTCGCTGGTCATCACGCGGTTGCCCGCGATACGCACCGCCGCAATCGAAATGATTTCATCCGTGTTGACGTCGAGCCCGGTGGTTTCGCAATCCAGCGCGACCCATTCACCGGCGGGCGGCGGATCGAACATGAACCGGTATGCCGGGTCGTTGAGGTGATAGAGCAGCCAGCGCCGGGTCGCCCACGCGAGCCAGTCCCTCGGTGACCCCACCGCCATCACGACACCATGTCGAGATGGAAATGTTGCCGCAGCAGCGCCTTGAAACGCTTGACCACACCCAGCGTGTCCTTGAGCAGATCGCGGTCGAGGCTGGTCAACTTCGACACCTGGATGCCACCGGACACTGGGCGGTGCAGCGCAAGTTCGGCCAGGCCCGCATTGAGCTTCAGTCCCATGAAGTAGTGCAGGCTTTCGATAAGGTCGGTGCCCATTTCCCGGGTGAGCGTGCCGGCGGCCACCAGCGCCTCGATTCGCGCCACGGTACCGAGTTGCGGCAGCCGCAATTCGAGCGCCATGCTGCGCACGCCATGCACCAGCGGGAAGATGCCTGCCTTCTTGAGGTCGAGCGCTTCTTCGTCGGCCTCGCCCCGTGTCAGCAGCCGATTCCACCAGCCGCCGCTCTCCGGAAAAGCATTGATCGTCGAGGCAAAGCGCGCAAGCATGACGCTGCTGTCGGACACGAGATTGAACACACCCTGCCGCACGCCCTCCAGCAAACTGGCGTCGCCGCAGACGGCGTGCGCATCGAGGAAGATGGCCAGTGCCATCAAGCTGTCGGGCGTGGGCTGGATCAGCCATACGCGCGTCATCTTGCCAAAGTCCGCGGCCGTGCGCCGCCACTCCGGATTGGTGACCATGATGTTGCCGGGACAGTCGGGGTAGCCGAAATCGCGCAACGCGGCCGAGAACCGGGCGCAAATGGCGTCGAGCTGGGCGGGCGGGGCATAGCCATCGCGGAGGATCAAGCCGTTGTCCTGGTCGGTCTTCAGCAGCTGCTCGCCGCGGCCCTCGCTGCCCATCACGAACAGGCACGCATTGGCCACCAAATCGGGTGGCGCAATCAACTGCCATGCGCGCTCGAACAGCCGGGCGTTCAGCTCCTGCACCAGCAAGCCGATCAGGCTGATCCTGGTGCCGCCCTGGTGCAGGAGGCCGATCAGGCGGTTGATGTGCTGCGCCGCTTGCGCCAGCTCAACGATGTCGTTGGACTCGATGATCTTGATGCTGATCAGGTAGGAATGATTGGACAGGAAGCTGAAAACGTCGAGCGCCTCCAGCACGCCGGATATCCGGTCCGCGTCGACCAGCCCATCTGCGCCCAGCTCGGACACCACGACCCGATGCACGCGTTTCTGGATCATCACCGCCAGCGCGTCGCCGAGTTGGTCGGAAGGCCGCACGGACACCAGCGCGAAATTGGCCAGCCGGCCCACCGGCAGCTGGTGCAGCGGCGTGCCATTGAGAATGGCGCGCTGCAGTCCGGTGTGCGTGAAGATGCCAAGACGCGGCGGCTGCGTGGAGGCGTCGCGCACCAGCACCGTCGTCGTGCGTTCGGACTGAAAGAGCTTGACCACCGCCACGATGTCGGTCGCGGCATCCACGAAATGGGCCGGCCGCACGAACGCTTCGTCGACCCGCGCCATCGTCAGCGACTGCAACTCGTGCTGGCTCTTGCGCTGCGAGATCGTGCTGAGCTTGTTGGACAGGTCGGAGAACAGCATCGCCCCGAACGTGGCGTTGCTGGCAATCAGGCTGCTGACCGCTTGCTTCGCCAGCTGATACGCCACGACCTCTTCGGCCGCCACGAACCGGCTGCTGACTTTTTCGGCGACCAGACCGCGTCCGTCGAAGCAGTCGTTCACACCGTAGACGTCGACCACCTCGGTCCCCTCATACTGCTGGACCACACCCTTGATGATGACGAACAGATGGGTCGGCTTCGCCCCCAGCTCAAGGATGACGTCGCCCGCGCGGAAGTAAGCGATATCGACGCTGTTGCGGACAAGGCCCTGCTCGTCCGGGCTCAGGCAGTCGAACGGGGATTCGGCAAAATTGAAGGCATTGGGCATGGGGGGGCGCCGCGCGTCCGGCCCGGCCTGCAGGATGGGCGAAGGACACGTGTTGCAATCCTCATTTTATGGGAAATCGTGCCCGCCC
>JANMCS010000118.1:0-15690 GCA_031361405.1 Betaproteobacteria bacterium | reverse complement strand
GCGCCTCGATGTATGGGCTGCTGCCGTCGCCGATCGCCGTCCTCACGCTCGACCAGGACAAGACCACCGGCAGGTTGACGCTGGTGAAGTATCACAACGTGGATACCAGCAGCGTGAACGGCTTGTGGATCACCTGTGGCGCCAGTCTCTCGCCATGGAATACGCACCTGGCGAGCGAGGAATACGAACCGGACGCCACGCTGGCCACCAATGCCCTCTTGAGCGGCTTCAGCCAGAACCTGTACGGCGATCCGGCCAAGGCCAGCCCCTATGACTACGGGCATATGCCCGAAGTCACGGTCGCCCCGGATGGCACCGGCAGCATCAGGAAGCATTACTGCATGGGCCGCATTTCGCACGAACTGGTGCAGGTATTGCCCGACGAACGCACGGTGCTGATGGGCGACGACTGGACCAACGGCGGCGCCTTCATGTTCATCGCCGACCAGCCGCGCGACCTGTCCAGCGGCACGCTGTACGTCGGCAAATGGACGCAGACTTCCGGCACGGGGCCGGGTGCGGCAACGTTGTCGTGGATCCGGCTCGACGCCGCGACCAGCGCGGAGATCCGTGCCCTGGTCGCCGGCGGCATCAAGGCCGCTGACATCATGGAGGTAAAGACCGCCGACCCCGGGGATGCCTCCTATGCCAAGATTCCGTATGCTGGCAAGTTCAACTGGATCGAAGTGAAGCCGGGCATGGACAAGGCGGCCGCCTTCCTCGAAACGCATCGCTACGCGGCGCTCAAGGGCGGCAGCATGGGCTTCACCAAGTGGGAAGGCACCACGGTCAACGCCCGTGACAAGGTTGCCTACGTCGCGATGTCGCGCATCGAGATGTCGATGCTCGACGGCTCGGGTGACGTCAAGGTCGAGGGACCCTACTCCGGCGCTGTGTATGCATTGAACCTGAAAGGCGGGCAAGCCGATCGTGCCGGCACCGCCATCGCCAGCGACTGGGTGCCGGTGGACATGGCGGCAGTGCCCGCGCTGATCAGCGAGGATCTGGGTGGCGGCAAGTTCAAGCTGCAGGATGCGCTGGGCAACTTTGCCAACCCCGACAAGATCGCGACGCCAGACAACCTCAAGTTCTCCGAGCGGCTGCGGACACTGTTCATCGGCGAGGACAGCAATACGCACGTGAACAATTTCCTGTGGGCGTACAACGTGGACACGAAGGTGCTGAGCCGTCTCTTGTCCTGTCCCGCCGGCGCGGAGTCGACGGGCCTGCACGCCGCGGACGAAGTCAATGGCTTCACGTACATCATGAGCAATTTTCAGCACGCGGGCGATTGGGAGACGCCGTTGCACGACAAGGTCAAGCCGACGCTCGATCCGTTGATCCGCGCCAACTATGCGGATCGCTTCGGCGCATCGGTGGGTTACCTCGCGGGCATTCCAACGCTGACGTAACGGCACGCTGCATGGGGGAAAGGCACGGTGTTGGCCGGTATCGGCAGGTCGGCTACCATCGTGCCATGCTCGATCCCGACATTCGCCGCCTGCTCGACACTGTTTTCAACGCAGCACCCGCCATCGGTCCGCCCGCTATCGCGGCGCTGCGGGCAGCGGGCGAGGCGATGCCGAAACTGCTCGGTGGCGAACCCGAACCGGTTGCGGCGTGCCACGACGACGCCGTGCCAGGCGCCGGGGGCGCGATCCCCGTCCGCATCTATCGCCCGGTGCCCGCGACCCCGCTGCCGACGCTCGTGTACGCGCACGGTGGCGGCTGGGTGACCGGCTCCCTCGCGTCGCACGACCGGCTGTGCCGCATCCTGGCCAATCGCCTCGCGGCGTGCGTGATTGCGGTGGACTATCGCTGCGCACCGGAGCATGTATTTCCGGCGGCGCTGGACGATGTCGAAGCGGCATGGCAATGGACGCTGAAGCATGCGGCCGCACTGGGTGTGGATGGCTCGCGAATCGCCGTCGGCGGCGACAGTTCAGGCGCCAATCTCGCGGCGGCGCTGACGCTGCGCTTGCGCGGGCAGCGCCAGCCGCAGCCGCGCGCGCAGCTGCTGCTTTACCCCGCGCTCGATGCCGCCGCCTCGCTGCCGACATACGCGGCGTTCGCCACGGGCTACAACCTCTCGGCGACGCAGATGCGGTGGTACTGGGACGTCTACCGCGGTGACACCGCGCCGCCCACGCCCGAACTGTCGCCGCTCTCGAGTCCGGGTCTCGCGGGCCTGGCCCCTGCCGTGATCGCCGTGGCGGCATGCGACGTGTTGCGCGACGACGGCCTGACCTACGCCAAGCGGCTGCGCGCCGCCGGCACGCCCGCCACGCTGATCGATTGCACGGGCATGATTCACGGCTTCATGCGGTGGAACGGTGCCGTACCCGCGGCATCCGCATGGATCGATGCCATTGCGCTGGCCATGCGCGCAACAATGGACTGAATGGGCAGCGGCGGTTGCGGCTCGACGACCGCGCTGCAGTGCCACCCGACATCGTCGAATGCCGGCCCGCGCGCACATACGCTATTCTTGCAACCCCGTGGGGCCTCACGCTCTCGACCCCGGCCCGCACTTCCGCCCCCAATCAGGAAAGGGTACTTCGGATGCGCCGCACCATCGTCATCGCTCTCGCGTCGTTGGTCCTCGCCCTGCAAGCCGGCACGGGCGCCGCGCAGGAACGCATCGTCTTCGCCACCGACTGGCTCGCGCAGGCCGAGCACGGCGGCTTCTATCAAGCGCTTGCGGAGGGGACGTACAAGAAGTACGGGCTCGATGTCACCATCAGGATGGGCGGCCCGCAGGTCAACGGGCTGCAGTTGCTGGCGGCAGGACAACTCGATGTGGCCATGGCCGACGGCCTGCAGGTACTGTCCGCGATCGAGCAGGACGTGCCACTGACCACCATCGCCGCCACATTCCAGAAAAATCCGACGGTGCTGATCGCGCATCCGGGTGTGGCGAAACTCGAGGACCTGAAGGGCAAGCCGATCGCAATCGCGGCGGCGGCCAACACCACGTTCTGGCCGTGGGTGAAGAAGCAGTACGGATTCACCGACGACCAGAAGCGCCCGTACGGATTCTCGGTGCAACCGTTCCTGGCCGATCCCGCGCTGTCGCAACAGGGCTTTGCAACGTCGGAGCCTTTCTCCATCGAGAAGGCGGGGATCAGGCCGGTCGTGTTCCTGCTTGCGGATCGAGGCTATCCGCCCTACTCCGAAGTATTGGCGGTCAAGCGCGACACGCTGGGCAAGCGCGGCGATGCGTTGCAGCGTTTCGTGCGCGCGTCCGCCGAAGGCTGGAAGAGCTATCTCGCCAATCCCGCGCCGGGCAACGCCCTTATCCGCAAGGACAACCCCGAAATGAGCGAAGAATTGCTCGCCTACGGGGTGCGCAAGATGCGCGAGTACGCCATTGTCGAGGGTGGCGATGCCAAGACGGGCGGCCTGCTGTCGATGACCGACGCACGCTGGAAAACCACGGTGGATTTCCTGCGCGACGCCAATCTTGCCAAGGCCGGCACCGACTACACGAAGGCGTGGACCCTCGACATCGTGAACAACGTCCGCGTGCTGCCGTAGGCAACCCGCGGTGAGCACCGGCGACACGCCGGTCGTCGCGATCGCGGGCGCGGCCAAGACCTACGCCACCGGCACCCGCGCACTCGAGCCGGTGAGCCTGGCGGTGCAGGCCGGCGAGTTCGTCACGTTGCTCGGTCCTTCGGGTTGCGGCAAGACCACGTTGCTGCGCATGGTGGCCGGGTTGCTGGCGCCCTCGGCCGGGGTCGTCCGCTGGTGGGGTGCGGATGCGGTGCCCGATGCGGAATCGCCCCATCGCCTCGCGATGGTGTTCCAGGCGCCTACGCTGATGCCGTGGGCAAGTGTGCAAACCAACGTGCGCCTGCCGCTCGATCTGGCCGGCGCGGCCCGCGCCGATGCCGACGGCGCGGTCACCACCGCGCTGGCGGGCGTGGGGCTGGCCGACGCAGCCGGGCGCTATCCGCGCGAGCTTTCCGGTGGCATGCAGATGCGGGTGTCGATTGCACGCGCGCTGGTCACCAACCCGACCTTGCTGCTGATGGACGAGCCCTTCGGCGCGCTCGACGAATTCACGCGGCACAAGCTCGACACCGATCTCGCCGCGCTGTGGCATGCACGCGGCCTGACGGTGCTGTTTGTCACGCACAGCATCCAGGAGGCGGTGTTCCTGTCCACGCGCGTGGTCGTGATGGCGGCACGGCCAGGACGGGTGCTGGCGGACGTGCCGATCCCGGCCCCGCACCCGCGCACATCGGCATTCCGCGGCACCGGGCCATTCGCCGCGCTGTGCGAATCGTTGTCCACGATGGTCGCGCAGGCGTCGACGGCAACTGCGGCATGATGCCTCCCGTCCCCACATCGATGGCCCTGCGGGTGGTGGCGCCCGTGGTCGTGGCCGCCATCCTGCTTGCGCTCTGGCAGGCCGCCATCACCTGGTACGAGGTGCCGGCGTACCTGGTGCCCTCGCCTGCACGCATCGCCCAGACCTTGTGGCTCGACCGCATGCTGCTGCTGGATGCATTGCGCGTCACCGCCGGCATCGCGCTCACGGCGCTGGCCATCGCGGTGGTCGTGGGCGTGGTCATCGCGCTGCTGTTCGCGCAAAGCCGCTGGATCGAGGCCAGCTTCTTTCCGTACGCGATCCTGTTGCAGGTGACGCCCATCGTGGCGATCGCGCCGCTGCTCATCATCTGGGTCCAGGACACGCGCGTGGCGCTGGTGCTGTGCGCGGTCGTCGTGGCCATTTTCCCGATCATTTCCAACACGACACTCGGTTTGCGCAGCGTCGATCCGGGTCTTGCCGACCTCTTCCGGATGAGTCGCGCTTCGCGCTGGCAGTCGATGATGCGCTTGCGCATTCCGGGCGCGCTGCCGTATTTCTTTGCCGGACTGCGCATTGCCAGTGGCCTGGCGCTGATCGGCGCCGTGGTCGCCGAATTCGTCGCGGGCACGGGCGGCCAGGGCGCGGGACTTGCGTACCAGATCCTGATGGCCGGCATCCAGCTGAACATCCCGCGCCTCTTCGCCGCGCTGGTGCTGATCACGCTGGCAGGTGTCGTGCTGTACCTCGCCGTCAGCGCGCTGGCCAACCTGGCCTTGGCGCGCTGGCACGAGAGCGAGATGCCGGGTGACCCCTAGTGGCGCGCGCTGTTGCGCGCATGCAGGCAATCGCTATGCCTTGACGTTGAACACTTCCGCGCAGCGCGAAATGCTCAAACCCGCGCCCTGCGTGTCCTGCGTCACCCGAATGTTGGTGATGATCCCCTTGGGGTCGACGCTGATCTGCGCCTCGCAGAACACCGGCACCGTGCGTGCCGGCGCTACCAGCACCTGCTGCGCCGGCGCCGCCACATTCATGCTGAATGTTGTCGAATTCGTCTCGGTGACCGTGGTGTTGGCATCGGGACGCGACACGGTCGTCGTGGACTTCGTCTTGTTGCTGCCGATGCCCGTGGCCGGCTGCTCGACCGTCTTATACTGCGCCGGGATATTGATCACCGTCTCGCCGCCTTTCCAGCGATAGGTGGTGCCGCCGTTGTTGAGTCCGAACGACGATTGCGGCGCGCCATACTGCGCAAAGAATGCATCGCTGGGTTGCCCGATGAACCGCGAATCCATCGCCTTTTGCGCCTGCTCGGTGGTCACGCACCCTGCCAGCACCGCGAGAGCCGCCCCGATGGCAATAACGCGTACCTGTGTCATCAACGTCTCCTGTGAGCGCGGCACGCGGGGGGCCGCAACATGGATGAAAATGATACCAGCGCCGGCGCGGCGCGGGGTCGAAACTGTTACGCTGCCGCGTCCAGTCGTCCCCATTGCAGGAATCCATCGATGCAACTGACGGTGCTCGATCCGGGCCACTTTCATGCGGCGCTGCTGCAGAAGAAGGACTATCCCGATGTCCACCCGGCCGTGCGCGTCTACGCGCCGGCAGGCCCGGACCTCGACGACTACTTGCAGAAGATCGCCGCGTACAACACGCGGGCGTCCGACCCCACGCACTGGCAGGTCGACGCGCGCACCGGCGCCGACTACTTCGAGCGCTTCCTGGCTGAACGTGCCGGCACCGTAGTCGTGATCGCCGGCAACAACCAGCGCAAGACCGAATACCTGGCGCGTGCGATCAATGCCGGCTTCAACGTGCTGGCCGACAAGCCGCTGGTGATCGATGGCGCCGGCTTCGAGCGCCTGCAGCACGCGTTTGCTCAAGCCGCCGAGCACGGCGTGCTGCTCTACGACATCATGACCGAGCGGCACGAGATCACCACGCTGTTGCAGAAGGCGTTTGCGCAGCTGCCTGCCGTGTTCGGCCAGTTGCGCTCCGGCAGCGTCGAGGAGCCTGCCGTCACCAAGAAAAGCGTCCACCACTTCTCGAAGCGCGTGTCGGGCACGCCGATCAAGCGACCGGCGTGGTTCTTCGATGTGGCCCAGCAAGGCGAAGGCCTGGTCGACATCACGACGCACCTGGTCGATCTCGTACAATGGGAGTGCTTTCCCAATCAGATCATCGACTACCGCGACGACGTCGAGATCGTGAGCGCACGGCGCTGGGCCACCGCGCTCACCCGCGAGCAGTTCCGCAGCGTCACGCAACTCCCCGAGTTCCCATCGTTCCTGCGTCCCAATGTCGGCGCCGACGGCAATCTCCATGTATACGCCAATGGCGAGATCAACTATCGCCTGAAGGGCGTGCATGCGAAGGTGTCCGTGCTCTGGAATTTCGAAGCGCCAGCCGGCGCGGGCGACTCGCACTTCTCGGTCCTGCGCGGCTCGCGGGCCAATCTCGTGATCCGGCAGGGTGCCGCAGAAGGTTATCAACCCACGCTGACCATCGAGCACGTGCCCGGCATTGACAAGAGCGATTTGCAGCGGGCATTGCAGCAGGCCCTGCCGCTGATCCAGCAAAGCTATCCCGCGGTGGCGGTGGAACCGGTCGCGAATGGATGGAAGGTAGTCGTGCCGGCGGCGTTTCACGTCGGCCACGAAGCGCATTTCGGCCAGGTGGTGGATCAGTTCCTGGGTTATGTCAAAGCGGGCGCGCTGCCCGACTGGGAAGTGCCCAACATGCTGGCGAAGTACTGGACCACCACCACGGCGCTGGCGCTGGCTCGCGCCGCGGGCTGATGGTACCTTCTCGAAATTCCCTGTCCGCACGGAGACCGACCATGGCTGCAATACTCCGATGGCCCGTGATCGCACGTCGTAGCGCTGCCAATCGCCGAGGTGCTTGGGCGCGGGCACTTGTCGGCGCTGCAACGTTGGCGCTCACGACTGCGGGCGTGGCCTCCAATGGCAACGTCCAGACCTTTCTGTCGATCAACGGCACGACCCTTGCCACGCCGGCCAAGTCCGGGCAGGGCTTCGTCGAAAGCAAGTTCGCCGGGACAGGCGGGCCGCCCAGCTACGCGTTTGCGCTGCGGGGCACCGCGTCCCGCACCGTGGGCGGCGCCGCCTCGCTGTCCGGCACGACCACCGGCACCGCGCAGCTCAAGGTCAAGACCAACTTCACGTTCGACCTGATGCCGCCGGTCAATGCCGATTTTCGCGGCGGGCGCCTGGTGGTTCATTTCGCGCTCGACGGCATCGTCACCAGGAACGCAAGCCTGGGGCTCAAGGGTACGGTGGACGCTGTCGCCAGCCGCTTCATTCCCGCGGTGAGCAACAGCGCCACGATTGCCAGCGCCAACGATCCCCGCATCGAATTCGATGTCGCGCTGGCGCTGCCGGGCGACCTCGACCCGAAGGAGGTCATCTACGGCTCGATCGAAATGGCCCTTGACGTGAATGCCGTCATCACCGGCGACAGCATCGGCGCGGTGGCCGACGCCGGCAACAGCGGCCGCGTCGTGGGTTTCTCCATCTACAACAGCCTCGGTGCGCAGGTCACCGGATTTACGATGAATTCCGAGGGCACGCTCATCCCCGAACTCAAGGCCGGCAACGCGACGCAAGCCGAGGCCATCGAATATTTCAACGCCAATTTCGGCCACTACTTCATCACGCAGATTGCGGATGAGATTGCCAAGCTCGACGCCGGCGTGTTTCCTGGCTGGAAGCGCACCGGCCAATCGTTCAGCGTCTACACGTCGGCGCTGCCCGACCTGCACCCCGTCTGCCGCTTCTTCACGATTGCCTTCCCGCCGTCCAGCTCGCACTTCTACGCACCGCGCGGCTTCGGCTGCGAACCCGTGCTCACCAACCCGAAGTGGGTGTTCGAAGGCGACGTGTTCTTTTCGGCGATTCCGGATGCCAACGGCAACTGCCCGGCGGGCCAGATTCCGATCTACCGGCTGTACAACAACGGCCAAGGCGGCGCGCCCAACCACCGCTTCACCACCAGCCTGACCATTCGCACCCAGATGCTCAATGCCGGATTCGTCGCCGAAGGCAATGGCATCGGCGTCGGGATGTGCTCGCCGCAGTAACGCCGGGCGACGCCCCCTGCGCTGACCGGATGAACAACGGGCCGCTCGTGCAACGGGCTTGGCGACGCGTGCGGGACGCGCTGCCGGCCTGACGTTGCAACGACTGCGCGCGCGCAGCGTCAAGGCGTGCGTACAATCCGCACCATGCCCGGGTGGTGAAACTGGTAGACACAGGGGACTTAAAATCCCCCGGTGGGTCATTCCGCCGTGCCGGTTCGATTCCGGCCCTGGGCACCAGCAGGTTGCGGTTGGTGTTCGACCGCACCAGAGGAGACCGCCATGGCCCCGCGTGCCACCCCTTCCTCCCGGTCCACGGTGCAATCGCCGCGTAAACGCGCCGCCAAGGCGGTCAAGGCTGCGCAACCTGCCGCGCCGCCCAAGCGCAACGTCGTTCCCGACAGCGTCGACTTCCGCGACCGCCCGTATCTGCCGGCGATCGCATTCGCGCCGCAGCCAACGCTCCCACCGCCGGCCGCGTCGGTGCGGCCCCGGCTCAACCAGGAACAATCATCGGCGTGCACGGGCTTCGCGCTCGCCACCGTGATGCATGTGCTGACGGCGCGCCGCGACCGCCGGTTCGGCGGCCACGTTGCGCCGTACATGATCTATGCGATGGGTCGCCGCTACGACGAGTTCAAGGGCGAGGCGCCCGCCGGCGGGTCATCGCTGCGCGGCGTGCTGAAGGGGTGGTACAAGCACGGCGTCTGCGCGGAGAACTTCTGGACCGCGCTGCCCGAGCCCAAGCCCACCGGCAAGCTCGACTGGTGGGACGACGCGGTGCGCCGTCCGCTCGGCGCTTACTACCGCGTCGACGCGCGCTCCGTGGTCGACATGCAGGTGGCGCTGAACGAGACGGGCGCGCTGGTCGCCAGCGGCTTGGCCCACGACGGCTGGCTGGAAGGTATGCCCGGTGCGCGCAAGAAATTGCCGAAGGGGCAGCAGCTCTGGCGCATTCCGTATCCGTGGAAGGCCAATCCCGACGACGGACACGCGTTCGCGCTGGTGGGCTACGACGCGGATGGCTTCATCGTGCAGAACTCGTGGGGCGACGCCTGGGGCACGCACGGGCTGGCGGTGCTCACCTATGAGGACTGGATCGAGCACGGCTTCGATTGCTGGGCAGCGCAGCTTGGCGTGGTCACGCGGCGGCACGAAATGCAGGCCACCGGCACCACGCCGAAGACGGGTGGTTCGTTCGGCGCGCCCGGCACGATCATGCTCGACCTGCACGAGGTCTCGCCGCACGTGATCAACACGGCGCGCGGTGGCGAACTGTCGCTGGCCGGCGAATTTCATACCAGCGTATCGGATCTCGACGAACTCGCGGGTCCGCGGCTGACGGCATTTCGTGCGGAGCAGGGCTTGGCTGCGCAGGCGGCCGTGGACGTCGTCCTGTATGCGCACGGCGGACTGGTCAGCGAGCGCGATGCCGGCAAGTCGGCCAAGGACTGGATCGACGCGTTCAAGGCTGCAGGCATCTTCCCGATGTTCATGTTCTGGGAATCGGATTTCTTGACGATCCTGCGCGACCGCATCATGAACGAGTTGCGCAATCGCGGCGAACTGCCGGCTGGTGGGCCGTTGGCCTTCATCGACGACTTCTGGAGCGACCGGGTGGAAGGCATCGCGCGCGTGGCGGCGCGTTGGGCGTGGGACGACATGAAGACGCGCGCCGAAGCCGTCTCCGATCATGCTGCAGGCGGCGCGCGCCTGCTGCTCGACCGATTGACGCCGTTGCGCAAGCGCATCCGGCTGCATCTGGTCGGCCACTCTGCCGGGGCGGTGCTGCAAGCACGACTGTTGCGCGAGTTGACGGCCGATGGCTGGACGGTGGAATCGCTCAGCCTGCTGGCGCCGGCCACCACGGTCGAGCACTATCACACCGCCATCGAACCGCTGGTACGCGCCGGCACCGTGCGCCGGGCGGCGCAGTTTCACCTGACCGATGAGTGCGAAAACAACGAGGGCGGTGCGATGCGCGCCGCTCTCCTCTACAAACGCTCGTTGCTCTATCTGATTTCCAACGCCTTCGAGGGCGCGCGCGGCGTGCCGGTGTTGGGGATGGAAAAATTCTTCAATCGCGATGTGGCGCCCACGGTGCCGCCCAACTACATCGTGCGCGTCGCGCCGTCCTCTGCGGCATCGGGGGCCGTGCGGCACGGCGACTTCGATGACGACAAGAAGACCCGCGCGGCGGTGATCGCGCACATGCTGGGACAGGCGGTGCCGCTACCGTGACGGCACGATGACGACGACCCCGCAGGCGAGGCTTCAGCATCGCAGGTTCATCGTTGCGATATCCCCGCGAGGCTGAAGCCTCGCCTACAGGCGCACGACGTGCAATCTGCGCGCCCGAAGGCGCGCCGCAACTGCCTCGCCGACTACCGCTTCACCCCCGGCATGAACTTGGCGAAGTCGCCCATCACGCGCTGCATCGATTCGAAGGCATTGCCGCCGGAGCTGACCACGCCCTGCATGGCGCTGATGACGTTCTGCGCGCCACGCAGGTCGGGCATCATCGCCATCGCCGCCTTGGCTTCCTTCATGCCCGGCACGCCCGCCATCTGGCCTTCCATCATCGAGAAGAGATGCTTCTGCATGTCCACGATCATCTCGAACATCTGGCCCCAGTAGCGCATTGCGCTTTCCATCGCTTCTTGCGAGGAGCTTTGCCCGGCGGCCATCAGCGCCTCCGGCGTGCCGGCCTCGGCGGCGCGCCTGGCGGCCTTGCGGCCCATGGCGCGCGCTTCCTCCTCGCCTTCAAACTGGTGGCGGCGCAACTTGGCGGTGTTCTCGAGCGCGGCGTTGATCACATCCAACGCCAGCTTGGAATTGACCTTGTAGAGCTCGATCGCCTGCGCTGGCGTCAACATCTTGGCCATCTTGGCCATGTCTGCGGCCCCGGGCATGTTGGCGGGATCGAAGCCGGCGAACGGGTTGGCCGCGCGTGCCTTGGGCGGAGCCGCTGCCGCGGGACGCTTGCTGGCGGATTTCGCGGCGCGCTTCTTGGCCGGCGCTGCACGTGGTTTCGATTTGGCGGCGGGGGCCGCGCGGGATTTCGTTGCCATGAAGTGCTCCTTTGGGGGACGCGGGGGTGACGAGAGTGATCAAACCCGCAAATGCGAGGCGCGTCAAGCACGCCCCGTAGACGGCCATCGCATCCACCTTACGCTGTTGCGCATGTTACGATTTTGCGTTGGGTCAACCATCCGGAGCATGAATGAAGCATTTTGCAGTGTGGGTGCGGTTCGACGTCAAACCGGGGCTGCTGCCGGCGTTTCTGGAGGCGGCGAGGCTTGATGCGGAAGGTTCCGTGGGAAACGAGCCCGGATGCCATCGCTTCGACATCCTGCAGGACCCGGACGTGGCCGACCGCGTCTATTTCTACGAGGTCTACGAGGATGAGGCGGCGTTTGCGGCCCATCGCGAAATGCCGCACTTCACGACCTACTTGAGTTCCACCGAACCGATGATCGTCGCCAAATCGGCACTGCGCCTGCCCGTCGATACCTGCCACAAGTAGTCGCCAGCCGGCGACGCGCGCCGGCCATCCCGTCGGAAATCGCCCCATGTCGGATTTGAAGCAACGATTCGGACGCCCGCTGCGCCTTGGCATCATCGGCGGCGGCCCCGATGCGTGGATCGGTCGCATGCACCGTGGTGCGGCGGAATTTGATGGCTGGTGGCGCTGCACCGCCGGCGTGTTTTCGAGCGACCCCGCACATTCGCGCACGGCGGGCGCGGCGATGGGCTTCGACCCGGCACGCAGCTATGGCACGGTCGCTGAAATGCTGGCGGCCGAAGCGGGTCGTCCGGATGGCATCGACGCCGTGGCGATCATGACGCCGAACGACACGCATTATCCCTACGCGGCGGCGGCATTGGACGCCGGGCTCGACGTGGTCGTCGACAAACCGGTCGCGCACGACTTGGCGCAAGCCTGCGACCTGGTCGCACGGGCGCGCGCCAAGGACCGGATCTGCGCCATTGCGCATGCCTATGCGGCCTATCCGATGACGCGCTACGCGCGCCACCTGGTGCGCGAAGGCGCGCTGGGCGCACTGCGCCTGGTGCAGGTGGAATACATCCAGAGCGGCATGGCATTGAAGGTGGAGGACGGGCCGCAGAACAACCGCTTTCGCTGGGTGCTCGACCCGCAGCGCAGCGGTCTCGCGCTGGTGATGAGCGCAATCGGTTGCCACGCGCAGCATCTCGCCTCGTTCGTCTGCGGCAAGGAGGTCGCGCGCGTGGTCGCCGATGTCGGCGCCGTGGTGCCGGGCCGCAAGGTGGTCGACTACGTCGCCGCGCTGATGCACATGCACGGCGGCGGCCGCGGCAACTTCACCGTCACGCAGGCCGCGGCGGGCGGCGAGAACGACATCCGTCTGCGCGTGTATGGCGACAAGGGGATGCTCGACTGGTCGCATCGCAACCCGAGTTACCTGCGCGTGGCCATGCAGGGCGAAGCGGTGCGCGAGATCAGCCGCGGCGACACCAACTTACCGCCCGCAATCATCAGTGCCGGGCGCACGCCGCGCGGCCACCCGGAAGGACTGCGCGAGGCCTTTGCCAACATCTATGCCGAGGTGGCGCAGGACCGGATGGCGCGTGCGCTGGGCGAAACCTCACCCGACCTGCCTTACCCCCGCATCGAGGAAGGCGCGCACACGATGGCGTTCATCGAGGCGTGCATCGCGTCGCAGGCCAGTGGCGGGTGGGTGGACGTGGCGAAGCTTTCGTGATGGCACCGTAGGCGAGGCTTCAGCCTCGCGCGCATGCCAGGCTGAAGCCTCGCCTACAAAATCATGCATGCGTGGTTGAAGCCCCACCTACAGAAGCACGCATGCGTGGTTGAAACCCCGCCCACCGCGGCGTACAACCATCACGCCAGCGGCATCCTGTCCTTGTTGCGTGCCAGCCACGTCGCAAAATCCTGCAACTGCGGATTGAGCGCTCGCGCTTCATCGAGCTTGCGCGCGCCGAGAAACGGCCCGGGAAAATCGCGATAGAACTGGAACATGTTGCCCAGGTCCTCCGCGCCGGGAAAGCCGAACGCGCGAAACGCCGCAGGCGTGACGGCGTTGTAGCGCACCTCCCGCCCCAGTGCCTTGGTCAGTGCCGCCGCCATCTGCGCACCGGTCTGGTGATCGCCCGCAATGCCCACGGTCTTGCCGATCATGCTGTCGCCGCGTTTGAAAATGCCGTAGGCGCAGCGTCCGATGTCCTCGGCCGCAATTCCCGCCAACGGCGTGTCACCCATTGGCAACGTGATGCCCAGCACGCCGTCCGGCCCCGGCTTGGGGTTCATGCCGAAGTAGATCAGGTTGTCCCAATAAAACGACGTCAGCAGAAACGTGGTGGGTACGCCCAGGTCGCGGAACACCTGGTCCGATTCGCCCTTGGCGTCGAAGTGCGGCACCTTGTATCGCCCCATCAGCGTGGGCATGCGGTCATCGGATAGCGGCACAAAGCGGCGCGTGTCCTCCAGCGTCGACCAGATCACGTGGTGCACGCCGGACGCCTTCGCTGCGGACGCCATGTTGCGGACTTCGTCCTTTTCCTTGTCCGGCGAAAAATGCGCCCAGAAGAACGTGACGAAGTATGCCCCCCACGCGCCCTCGAGCGCACGGGCGAGGCTGGCCTCGTCGTCGATGTCGCCGGCCACCACCTTGGCACCCAGCGCCGCCAGCGCACGCGCCTTGTCGGAGTGGACGTCGCGCACGATGGCGCGCGCGGTGAACCCACCCGTGGGATCGGCCAGGATCGCCCGGACCACACCGCCGCCCTGCGCGCCGGTGGCGCCGACCACCGCAATGACCTTGTGTTCTGCCATGCTGAACTCCTATTTGCAATAATGGATGCGCGCGTGCCTCGGATGGGGCGCGGCGCCTGGAACGACGACAAGGATACGACGCATGAAGTACAAGGATTATTACGCAATTCTCGGCGTGGGCAAGGACGCCAGCGCCGACGATATCAAAACGGCCTACCGCCGCCTGGCGCGCAAGTACCACCCGGACGTGTCCAAGGAAAAGGACGCCGAGGCCAAGTTCAAGGAAATGGGCGAGGCCTACGAAACGCTCAAGGATCCGGAAAAGCGCGCAGCGTACGATCAGTTGGGCAGCCATGCACCTGGACAGGAATTCCGGCCCCCGCCCGACTGGGGGCAGAACTATGCGCAAGGCCAGGGCGGCTTCGACGACATCGATCTGTCGGACCTCTTCGCGGGTCTGGCGGGTCGCCGCGGCCGCGCCAACGGCAGCGGGCGCGCCCGGCCGCAGGACATGGCGATGCCCGGCAGCGATTACGAGGCCGTGGTGCGCCTCAATTTCGACCAGGCCTTCCACGGCACCGAGATCGATCTTGAGATGAGCGCACTGGAATGGGCGCCGGACGGCGGCATGCGCCGCGTGCCGCATCGCGTGAAGACGCGCATCCCGCGTGGCGTGACCAACGGCGAAAAGCTGCGCGTGCCTGGCAAAGGCGGCAAAGGCATCAACGGCGCGCCGGACGGTGATCTCTATCTCGACATCGAGATTTCCGAGCATCCGCGCTACCGCGTCTCCGGGCAGGACATCTTCGTCGACCTGCCGCTGGCGCCGTGGGAGTCGGCGCTGGGCACGACGGTGCAGTTACCCACGCCGGCCGGCACGGTATCGCTGAAGGTGCCGACGGGCACGCGCGCGGGGCAGCAACTGCGCCTCACCGGTCGTGGCTTCACGCGCGGGAGCGGCACGCCGGGCAACCTGTTTGCGATCGTGCGCCTCGAGATGCCGACGGTCCTCGACGACCGTCAGCGCGAACTCTATCGCCAACTGGCGGAAGCCTCCAATTTCAATCCGCGCGCGAACCTCGAAGAGGAGGCCACCCGATGAACGCCCCCACCGATGATGCCATCCGTCTCGACGCCGTCACGGAAGTGACATGGGCCCAGCTGGTCAGCGCCTCCGGCCTGCCCGAGGTCGAACTGCGCGAGCTGGTGCGCTACGGCGCGCTGATCCCGCGCGATCCCGCGGCTCCCGTGTGGACCTTCGAAGCGCGCTGGCTCGTGGTCGCGCGCACCGCCAGTCGACTGCGCCACGATTTCGAACTCGACGCGCATGGCTTGAGCGTGGTGCTGAGTTACGTCGAGCGCATCGAAGCGCTCGAAGCCGAATTGCGCCGGTTGCGCGCGCAGTTGGGCTAGCAGCGAAGGACGGCCTCGCGATGCGCGCGTCAACGAAGCCACGACGCGCACGCCGCGAGGACCTGGGGCTCGACGCCCGCACCT
>JANMCS010000109.1:0-3282 GCA_031361405.1 Betaproteobacteria bacterium | reverse complement strand
CGGGCGTGAATTCACGCGGCCGATGTAGCGCTCGACCTCTTCCAGCGAGGCGTAGTTCTGCGTGAGGAGGCCACTCGCGACGCGATACTGGCGCGTGAGCGCATTCCACGACACGCGGTAGGTCAGCGCGGTCTGCAACACTTTTTCATCCAGCCAGTACCAGCGTCCGCGGGTCAGTTCGATTTCCAGGACGAAGTACAGGGGAATGCCATTTTGCAGCGCGTCTTCGAGCGTGGGATTGAACGTGAAGTCGAACTCGGCGTTGAGCACCACCTCGCTATCGATCGCCCGGAATTCCGCCGTCTTGACCGGGATCGTATCGGCGCTCGCGGTTGGCGTCATGCCGCCCCATCCGATCAGCAGCAGCGCCGCCATGGCGACCAGACACACCGACGGGCGAAGGCGCGGACCCGGCGCGTTGCGGAATGGAAGGAAGAACGGCATGCCGGCGAGCATCGTGGCGACGGGTCCGGCGGCGTGGCGGCCCGGGGGCCTGGCGCAGGCGCGCGGCAGGTTCGTGGGACGGCGCGTCAGGCGCGGCGAAGGAGGGCGTAGAAGAAACCGTCCTGATTGTGGCCCGCGCCATTCGTCGCTGGCAAGAGTTGACCCCCCGCGTGCAGGCAATCGTCGGGCAACGTGATGGATTCCCGCAACGCTTCCGGGTGATTTTTTTGGAAGTCATTGATTTGTTGATCATTTTCGGCGGTGAATACCGAGCAGGTCGCATACAGCAACAACCCGCCGGGCGCGAGCGTCTGCCACAGCGCCGGCAGCATGCGGCGCTGCTGCGCCACGAACGAATCGAGGTCGCTCTTGCGCCGCAGCCACTTGGCATCCGG
Organism: Betaproteobacteria bacterium; assembly: GCA_031361405.1. GTDB lineage: Bacteria > Pseudomonadota > Gammaproteobacteria > Burkholderiales > Casimicrobiaceae > VBCG01. The sequence continues at coordinate 2,443 of JANMCS010000109.1, read as the reverse complement.
ATGGCGGCGCACGATGCCCGAGGCGGTGCAAGGAACATCGACGAGGATGCGGTCGAAAGGCCGCCCGTCCCACCAGCGGGCGGGATCCCCCGCGTCGCCGACCTGCGTGCGCACAGTGGGACCCGCCACACGCAGGCGCGCGAAATTGTCGTCAACCCGCGCCAGCCTGGCGGCATCGCTGTCGAGCGCCGTCAGGTCGATGGCCGCCAACCCGGCGAGGTGCGCGGCCTTGCCGCCGGGGGCCGCGCAGGCATCGAGCACGCGCATGCCATCCGCCGGCGTAAGCAGCGGTGCCGCGAGCTGGGCGCCAGCGTCCTGCACCGCGAAGGCACCTTCCGCAAAGCCGGGCAATCCGATCACCGACTGTGGCACGACCACGATGAGGCCCTCGACGCCGACGGGGCGGGTTTCGATGCCGGCATCGGCGAACTGCGCGGCGAGCGCCTCGCGCGTGGTCACCCGCGTGTTGACGCGCAACGTGAGCGGCGGGCGTTCGTTGCCGGCCGCGAGGATCGATTCCCAATGGCGCGGATGATCCTGTTCCACCCGGCCAATCCACCACCGGGGATACGACCACAGCGCCACGGGACTGGCGCGGGACACCTGCGCGTTGAGCGCGTCGCGTTCGCGCAGGTAGCGGCGCAGCATCGCGTTGACCAGCGGCTTGGCCTGCGGCCGCGTGACGAGCGCGGCGGCTTCGACCGCCTGGTCGACCACGGCAAAGGCCGGCGCATGCGTGTGGTCCAGCTGATACAGCGCGACGGCGATCAACGTGACGAGTGCGCGATCCGACAGCGGTTTGGACGCGAGCGCCTGCGTCAAGGCGTCGAGGCGTCCCCAGTGGCGCAGCGCGCCGTAGGCGAGCTCCTGCACGAAGCCCAGTCCGCGCGGATCGGTACCGTCCGTCACCGCTGCCAGCGCGGCCGGAAGGGGGGTGCCGGCCATGACCCGCAATACTGTGAGGGCGGCCAACCGCTGTTCGTGTTGCATGGTTGCCCCTGGTGACTAGCTGCCGGCGGCCGTCGCGGCGGCGCCGAACTGCATGCCGGGGCGCAGCGCACGGCCGGCGGCGAAGGCGGCGGCCTCCATACGCTTGCCTCCGGCCGGTTGCACGACGACGAGCCGGAGCACGCCTTCGCCGCACGCGACATCGATGCCGTCGCTGCCCACGCCGAACACCGTGCCGGGGGGCACGCCGGCGCGCGCGGCGCTGGGATGCGCTGACCAGATCTTGACGGTCTCCTCGCGCCAGTGCGTGAAGGCCCCCGGCACCGGATCAAACGCGCGGATGCGACGATCGATGGCCAACGCAGACAGCGTCCAATCGACGCCAGCTTCCACCCGCTCGAGCTTGGCTGCGTAGGTGGCGCCTTCCGTCGGTTGCGGTTCGCTGGCCAGGGCGCCGTCGCGCGCCAGGCGGCGCAGCACGTCCACGATTGCGGCGGCCCCGGCGGCGGCCAGTCGGTCGTGCAGCATCCCGGCCGTGTCGCGGGATGCGATGGCGACCGGCGCCGTGGCGATCATGGGCCCCGTATCGAGCCCCGCATCCATCTGCATGATCGTGACGCCCGTGGTCGCGTCGCCGGCGGCGATGGCACGTGGAATGGGCGCGGCGCCACGCCAGCGCGGCAGCAGCGACGCGTGGATGTTGATGCAGCCATGGCGCGGCCAATCGAGGATGGCGCGCGGCAGGATCAAGCCGTAGGCCGCGACCACCAGCACGTCGAGCGGCACGGCGCACGCGGCGGCGCGCGCATCGTCCGTCCGGAGCGTGGCGGGTTGCTGGACGGGAATGGCGTGCTGCAGCGCGAGCTGCTTGACCGGCGAGGCATCGACCTGCATGCCGCGGCCGCGCGGGCGGTCAGGCTGGGTCAGCGCGAGGGGGATGGTGAAACCATGGGTGATCAACGCTTGCAGCGCGGCGGCGGCAAACGCAGGCGTGCCGGCAAAGCCGACCCGCAGCGGGGGGAGCGACGACACGCGGGGGCGACCCTTCAGCCGACGAGCCGTTGCTTCTTGCGCTGCTTGGCGGCGAGCCGGGCGCGCTTCAACGGGGACAGATAGTCGACGAACATTTTGCCGATCAGGTGATCCATCTCATGCTGGACGCAGACGGCGAGCATGCCCTCCACGGTGCGCTCGAAGGGTTCGCCCACGGCGTTGCACGCGCGAAACGTGATCCGGGCCGCGCGGGTGACGTTGTCGTAATAACCGGGCACCGACAGGCAGCCTTCCTCGCATTCCGCCTGGCCCTCGGCGGCCAGGATCTCGGGATTGACCAGCACCAGCAGGTCGCTGCGGGTGTCGGAGATATCGATCGTGATCACGCGCTTGTGCACGTCGACCTGGGTGGCAGCAAGGCCGACGCCGGGGGCGGCATACATCGTCTCGGCCATATCGCGGGCAAGACGGACGATCTCCGGCGTGAAGGCCGTGACCTTGG
>JANMCS010000042.1:0-11590 GCA_031361405.1 Betaproteobacteria bacterium | reverse complement strand
AATGCGCGCCGAGGATGGGCACACGTTCGCTGCCGCGATCCTGCCATTCACGCTCTCGGTACCGCGAACGCTTCATTGACGCCTGTCGTCATGCTGATCTGGCGCGGCCGGCGGCGCGTCCTTGCGCCGCGCGCTCATCGGCCACCACACGATGCCCACCGCCACCAGTAGCGCGATGAGCGCTTCAAACAGAAACCATTCCATGGGCCTGCCCTTCCCGCGGCATGCCGCGTGGCGCCTGCGCACCGTCGTGATCGCGCTGTGTCTCATGGCCGGCGCCTGCCAGACGCCGGCGCCAGTGGTGCCGGCGCCCGTGGTGCCGCCCACCCCCACGCCCGTCCCTGTCCCCGCGCCGACGCCAACCGCGCCGGCGCCCGACGCACCGCCGCGCGCCGAATTATCGCGCGTCGCGTGGTCGGCGATGCCCGGCTGGAACACCGATGCGGTCGACGCGGCCTGGCCCGCCTTCCTGATCGGCTGCCGCGCGCTGCTGGCCGACGCGAAAACGCAGCCCCTCTGGCAATCCCCCTGCACTGCGGCCGGTGCCATCGGCAGCGTCAACACCACTACCGTACGCGCATTTTTCGAGACTCATTTTAGCCCATACCGCGTGCTGGCCGCGGATGGCAACGACGTCGGCCTCGTCACTGGTTACTACGAGCCGTTGCTGGCCGGATCACGCGTGCGCACACCCCAATTCGGCGTCCCGCTGTATGCGCCGCCAGACGACCTGCTCACTGTCGACCTCACCCCGCTCTTTCCCGAATTGAAGGACAAGCGCGTGCGCGGCCGGGTGGAAGGCAGAAGGGTCGTGCCCTACTGGCCACGCACCGACATCGAGAAGGGCGCGGCGCCACTGGCCGACAAGGCGCTGGTCTACGTGGCCGATCCGGTCGAGGCCTTCTTTCTCGAGATCCAGGGGTCGGGCCGCATCGAGCTGGCCGATGGCAGCATCATGCGCGTGAACTATGCCGACCAGAACGGCCATCCGTACCGGTCCATTGGCCGCGTGCTGATCGATCGCGGCGATTTGCCGCTGTCGCGCGCGTCGATGCAGGGCATCCGCGCGTGGGGCGAGGCCAATCCGGACAAGCTGCGCGCGTTGCTCGACGAAAATCCCAGCTACGTGTTCTTCCGCGAAGTGGCGGCACCGGCGCCGGGAACGCTGGACGCGCGCATCGACGGCCCGATCGGCACGCTGGGCGTGCCGCTGCTGGCACAGCGAACCATCGCCGTCGACACGCGCGTGATCCCGCTGGGCGCGCCGATCTTCCTCGCGACGACAATCCCGCTCTCCACCACGCCGCTCACGCGCCTCACGCTGGCGCAGGACACGGGCGGCGCGATTCGCGGCGCGGTGCGCGCGGATTATTTCTGGGGCTTCGGCCCCGCGGCGGGACGCGAGGCGGGGCGCATGCGGCAGGACGGCCGCATGTGGCTGCTGTGGCCGAAGGACGTGGCGCTACCACGCCCATAGGACCGAGCCGTGCGCTGGTCGCTAAACCGGCGCACACATTACGACCAGGTCCGGCCCATCCCCTTCCGCCAACCATCCCTTGCCACTCATCACGTCGCGAATGCTGCGGTCGACCATGTAACGGTGATTGGCGTCCGCGCGGTTGCTGAACACGCGATAGACGTTGCGCGTGCCGGTCGGGCACACCCCGGCAACGGGCAATACCACATGGAAAAATTGCGGGTCTTCGTTCACGAACGTCGGATTGGCGGCACCGGTGCCCGCGCACTCCGTCGTGCCGCGTCCGTAGAAGTGCGAGTCGCCCTTGGAGGGCGGAATGTAGAAGCGGCAAACGGGCGAGGAACCCACATTCGCCGACGTGTAGACATTGAACGACTGTCCGGTGCGCACCCAGCCCTTGATCGCCACACCCGCGTCGAGCAGCGCGATCTCATTCGCGATGTGCGACAGAAAGTAATGATCGAGCGAGGCATTGTAGAACTCGACGGCAATCGCAACGGTCGGCGGCGCCGCCACCAGCGTGGCGTTGTACTTATCGATGAACGTGGTGATGGCATCCACGAACGGGGCGTTGAGCCCGTTCAACGTGTGATAGCCCGCGCATCCTGAATTGTTGCCGCCGGTCAGCACCACAGGCTGCACAACCGGCGCGGCGGTCAGCGCCGCCAGCAGTGCGGAAGCGCGCTGCCTTGGGTCGCTGGCGTGGTAGATCACCACCGAGGGCACCCTGATGCGCATCGCCTGCGCGGCGGACGAACCCTCGGGGTTGTAAAAAACTGCGCCTGTTGGAATTTCCGGTGGTGGATCGGCAAGCAGGTCCACGGTACCCTCCGCCGATGTGCTGCCACCGATCACCCATGTCGGCAGCGCGTCGCGCGTACGCAAATATCGCATCACCGCAGCCATGTCGGGCGGCGCAAAATACAGGGAATCGCTCGGCGCGTCCAGCACGGCTACGGCGTATCCGTGATCAGCCAGGGCCTGCCGGTTACGCACCGCCGGATTGCAGATGGCAAGTGCGCTGGGCATCGTTCCATCGTTCTGGATGCCAAGCACAGCTTCTCCGCCGGGCCACATCACGATATTGGCGACGGGTGCATCCGGACGCAGGTACAGGATGCGTTGGGTCACCCCTCGGGTCGGCACGTCTACCACCGAGATGACAGTAGCTGCTTGCGCCGAAGCCGCAGCGAGGATGAGCACAACCGCTGTGATGCTACGCAAAATGGTCATCGGAACTCCACGAACGGAGGTTGAGCAAACGTCATGGGAGCAATACGCCAGTGTAAAGTCAATGTCGGTCCGACGGGCGTCACCAAGGGTGCGCAAGCGCCGCTTCCGCCTGTTCGTCGGCGTGGTACGACGAACGCACCATCGCGCCCACCGCGGCGTGCCTGAAGCCCATCGCGTTGGCCTCGCGCTCGAACATCGCGAAGCCATCCGGATGCACGTAGCGCAGCACCGGCAGGTGGCTGGCCGACGGCTGCAGGTACTGCCCGATCGTCAGCATGTCCACGCCGTGCGCACGCAGGTCGCGCATCGTGGCCAGGATCTCGTCGTCGGTCTCACCGAGACCCACCATCAGCCCCGACTTGGTCGGCACGCCGGGCACCCTGGCCTTGAAATCCTGCAGCAACCGCAGCGAATGCGCGTAATCCGAGCCCGGGCGCGCCTGCCTGTAGAGCCGCGGCACCGTCTCGAGGTTGTGATTCATGATGTCGGGCGGCGCCGCTTCCAGGATGGCCAGCGCGCGGTCGAGGCGTCCGCGAAAATCTGGCACCAGCACCTCGATCTGCGTGGCGGGCGAGCGCTCGCGCACCGCGCGGATGCAATCGACGAAATGCTGCGCGCCACCGTCGCGCAGATCGTCGCGATCCACGCTGGTGATCACGACATAGTTGAGGCGCAGGGCGGCGATGGTCTTGGCGAGGTTGGCGGGCTCGTCCGCATCCAGCGCCAGCGGCCGCCCGTGCCCCACGTCGCAGAACGGGCAGCGGCGCGTGCAGATGTCGCCCATGATCATGAACGTGGCGGTGCCCTTGCCGAAGCATTCGCCGATGTTGGGGCACGACGCCTCTTCGCACACCGTATGCAGGTTGTGCTCGCGCAGGATCGTCTTGATCTCGGTAAAGCGCGGCGACGATGCTGCGCGCACGCGAATCCACGGTGGCTTCTTCAGCGTTTCCGCGGCCACGATCTTGATCGGGATGCGCGCCGTCTTGGCGTCACCCTTGTGCTTGACGCCCGCGGTGTTGAGGGGCGCGCTAGTGATGGCTTCGGTGGTCATGGCAGGTTCTAGTGTAGGGCAAGGCGCGGCACGAACTCGCGGACCGCATCGTCGACAGTGCCGGTGCGGCAATCCAGGCCTCGACCCCGGCGCGGAACACGTATGCACCTGGCACCGCAGACTTCCAATAGGCAAGAATGCCCATGGAATCAATCCATTCTAACACTGCAACTTCTGGATACCTGACCCTCGACGCGTGCGCGCGCCGCGGCCCTGAACGTCAGGGCGTGGCGATGACCGCGAGGGAGTCCACCGCGATGACCCCGCCCCGATTCCAGATGACGGGATTCGTCTCGAGCGCGAATTCGCGCCATGGGATGGTCGCCGCCACGTGCGAGAAGCGTGACAGGAAGCGGGCCGGGGCCCCGATGTCCCAATCGATGCGCGGACCGGCACCGTGGCGAATGACGCGGAGGCGTTCGAGCATGCGCCGGGCCGCAGCGTCGTCCAAAGGAGCCCGTGCGAGCACCACGTCGTCGAGCAGTTCAGTGAGATTGCCCCCCGCCCCGCAGCTGACCATGACGCCGAAGAGCGGGTCGCGAAATGCTCCTACGATGAGCTCGAGGCCGGGTTCCGCCATCCGTTGGACGAATGTGCCCTGGAACTGCGCGCCTGCGACCATCGCGCGCTCCGCGAAGCGCGCCACCGTTGCATTGGCGTCCTCTGCCGAGCGCACGGCTAGTGCGACCAGTCCTTGCGCAGCGCGATGGGTGATCCCGGTTGCAATCCCCTTGAGTACGACGGGGTATCCGATGCGCTCGCATGCGGCAGCGACGTCTCCCCGGGCTGGGACTACGATTCCGTCGGCCATCGGAAGGCCGGCTGCTGCAAGGAGTGGGGTGCACTCCGGTTCCGCCAGCACGCCCGGCTGCGCAATGGGCGGCCACGCCACCATTGGTTGCGGTATGTCAGTGGCGACCGGCGCGCTGCATTCCTCGACGTGCGCAACCACGCGGCCCAGCACGGCCATTGCTCGCGCCGGGTCGGTGAAGACGTGAATGCCTTCGCGCGGAAGGCGCTCGAGGACCGTCTGCGGCGGCAGCGGCCATGCGACGGCGATGGCCTTGTCCGATCGTTCGCGTAACGCCACGATTGCATCCATCACCGCCGGGGCCTTGTGGGCGATGGCCCCGAGCTGGAAGAGCACGGTGTGCACGCTGTCATCGCCCGCGATCTCGGCAAGCGCGCCGGGGAACTGCGCGAGGTACTCCGGCCTGTTATAGCTGTCCGGCGTGAGGTCGAATGGATTGGCAAGGGACGCGATGGGCGGCGTGCAGCCGCGCAGGCGCAGGGTGCGCTCGTCGTCGAGATGCGCGAGCGTCAATCCGTTGGCCACGGCCTGGTCTGCGCCAAGGACGCCACCCCCGCCGCCGAACCCGACCAGGGCGAGCCCGCGCCCTCGTGGGAGTGCCGACTGCGGATGTCCGCTGAGGAACAGCGCCGTGTCGAGCATCTCCTCGAGCGAATGAACGCGGATCACCGCGTGCTCTCGCAGTACGGCATTCCATACCCGGTCGGCGCCTGCAAAGGCGCCCGTGTGCGCCGCAGCTGCAAGAGAACTCTCGGGCGTCGCTCCGGCCTTGAGGAGCACGATCGGCTTGCGCAGGTCGCGCGCGGCTGCAAGGGCAGTGACGAACCGGTCGCCCGATGTGATTCCCTCGATATATGCGCAGATGACTTTCGTGTGGTCATCGCGCACGAACTCGGCGATGAAGTCCGCGACGGTGATGACGGCCTCGTTGCCGCTGCTCACCATGTAGCGAAGACCGAAGCCTGACTGCGCCGCGAGCGCCTGCATGAAAGTGGCAATGCCGCCGCTCTGGCTCACGATCGAAATGTTGCCGGCAAGCAACCGGTCGGACGCGAGCAGCGACGATGCAAACGTGGCGGCCATCGGCGCGTGCGCATTGATGAGGCCAATGCAGTTCGGTCCACACAATGCGAAACCGGCGGCAGTGCAGAGTGCCTTGAGCTCCTCCTGTCGCTCCCTGCCCGTGGTTCCCAGCTCGGCGAACCCCCCCGCGAGGGCGATCCCCGCATGGGTTCCTGCGGCGATGCATTGCCGGATCGCGTCACCGAGGGAGGCCGCACCCACCGCCAGGATGGCGAGGTCCGCCGTGCCGGGCAACGCTTGCATCGATGCGAAGGCGGGATGCGTTCCCACCGCGGGTGCGGTGGAGTGTACCGGCCACACCGGCCCCGGGTATCCGAAACGAACAAGGTTCTCCATCACGGCCCGGCCGAGGTTACCGGTCGTATTCGACGCACCGACCACCGCGATCGAGCGAGGTGACAACAGTCGACCAAGATTGGCCGCAGGGTCGAGGCCCGTGTCCGGGCGCATCGTGCGCGCATCGCCGGCGGCGGCGCGCACGGCCTCTGCCATTGGGTGTGCCATGAAAGGCGTCGGCTAGGAGTCGGCGTAGTTCGGCTGCCGCTTCTCGAGGAAGGCTCGGATGCCCTCCTTGCTGTCATCCAACCCCGTCAGTTGCGCCGCGTGCTCCTGCGAAGCCACGTAGGCATCCATCCACGACATCGTCTCGGCGGCGATCGCCGAGAGCTTGGTGGCCACCAGTGCCGGCAGGCTCTTCCCGGCGATGGCGTGCGCAAGCTCGAGCGCCTTCGATACGACTTCATTGCGCGGCACGACGTAGTTGAAGAATCCAGTCCTGGCGACCTCGTGCGTCGAAAATCGGCGTCCCGTGTACATCATCTCGCGGACGAACGCATCCGGCATGCTGAGGCGTGAGAAGAAGCAACCGCCGCCGGCCACGACGCCACGATCGATCTCCGGCAGCGCGCAGAACGCATCGTCGGCGCCGACTCGCAGGTCGCACAGGCTTGCCAGCACCATCCCGACCCCGACCGCATGCCCGTTCATCGCCGCGATGACGGGCTTGCGGAGATTGGCGAAGTGGGGCACGCACTCGTTGATGTACTTGTAGCGCGCGCGGCGCGACTCGCCGTCGAGCTTGAGGAAGTCTCCGAGGTCGGCGCCGCCGCACCACGCGCGGGCACCCTCGGGCGCGGCGATAACCACGACCCGCACCGCGGGATCATCGGCGAGGTACTCGGAAAACACGCGGATGTCCGTGTACACGTCGAAGGACACCGCGTTCACCGGCGGGCGATTGAACGTGACGAGAGCGATACCCGGTTCACGTACGTCGATGGAGAAATGCGAGAGCTCGGGTTGCATCGGGGGTCCCTTCAAAGCGATGACTTGGTGAGGCCGGTGGCCTCGATGACGCGCTTCCACTTCACGCGTTCGGATGAAATGATGGCCCGCAGGTCCGCCGATGTGCCGCCGATCGGCGGCGCGAGTCCGAGCTCCTTGTACCGCGCCACGATGTTGGGCTGCGCGAGCGCGTAGTTGAACGCCTCGTTGACTTTCTGGATCAGTGTCTCGGACGTGCCGGCGCGGGCTGACATATAGACCATCGACGAACCCTCGAATCCTGGCAACGATTCCGCGACCGTCGGCACTTCCGGCAGAAACGCAAGTCGCTTGTCGGTGGTGACGGCAAGCATTCGAAGTGGGCTACCTTCGAGTTTCGGGAAAAGAACCGTCATCGAATCGAAGGTGAGGTCAACGCGGCCTGCCATGAGATCCACGAGTCCGGGAGCCGAACCCTTGTAGGGGATGTGCGTCATCTTGATGCCAGCCATCTGCATGAAGAGCTCGGCAGCAAGATGGCTGCTTGCGCCCTTGCCGCTGCTCGAGAAGTTGAGCTTTCCCGGATTGGCCTTCGCGTAAGCGATAAGCTCAGCGACGTTCTTCACCGGCAACGCGCTGTTCACCACCAGCAGGTTCGGCAACTTCGCGACCATCACGACCGGCGCGAAGTCGTTCACCGGGTCGTAGGGGAGCTTGTCGTACAGGAACTCGTTGGTGATCTGGATGCCCGGACTGAACATGCTCACGGTACGACCATCCGGTTCGGAGCGGGCCAGGGCGGCGGCGCCGATGCTGCCGTTGGCACCCGCAACGTTGTCGACGATCCACGTGCCGCCGGTACTGGTCCGCAAGTGATCGAGCAGTGCGCGGGCAATGATGTCGGTGCCACCGCCCGCGGCAAACGGCACGATCAATCGGTACGGCCCGGCTTGAGCATGCGCGGTACGCCAACCCGGCAGCGCCGCAATGGCCACCGTGCCGGCGACGTGTCCGAAGAACGATCGACGATCCATCGTTGCCTCCTCCTTGAGGTGGACGCAGGGCCGCTGTGCAGGAACGCCAGCGTCCTCCAATGCGTGTTGGGGAGTATTGACGGCCGCTGTCCGCTAGTGCAACCTTATTTGCAAAATCGTGGAAACAGGTTCTCGCCGGAAGCGCCAAATGGATGCTTTGAATCGAATTTTCAGTTGCCTTGAGGCACTGGATGCGGCAGAGCGACCATTGTCGCTGACGGAGATCCAACATGAGCTCGGCGTGCCCACGTCGAGCTTGGCGGTAACGCTGCGGTCGTTGGTTATCGCGGGCTACCTTCACCACGATCGATCCACGCGCACCTACGCCCCCACGATCCTGCTTGCAGAGTTGGGTGGATGGGTAGCTTCGCGGTACGCTCCGGGGCGCACCACGCTTGCCGCAGCGCAGGCGATTGCGGAACGCACCGGCGAGAACGTCGCGATCGCGCATCGCAACGACATTCGGCTCCAGTACCTCACCTTCATCCCGGGCAAGAACCTGTCGCCAACCATTCGCGTCGGCACCACCAGACTGCTGTGCCGATCGGGTCTCGGCTGGGCGCTAATGACGTTTCTGACGCAACGAGCCATCGAGAGCGTCGTGCGTCGCACCAACACAACGCTTGCGGCCGAGGATCTGATCGAGATCGGACCCGTGCTCGCGATGGTCGACACGTGCCGCAAAGAAGGCTATGTGCGTGCGTTGCACACGATCCGCACCGGGTACGGCGTCATCGCGATGCCCCTGCGCGACGTGAAGCTGAAGCTCGCAATCGGCGTGTCGAGTTATGCCGAGCGCCTGGTCACGCAGGAGGAAAATATCGTGTCCGTGATGCGTGAAGTGCTCGCCGAGCACGTGCAGTGAATGCGCAGCCCTCGGTGCCACGCGCGCCGAATGCTGCGCAGACGTTCTTGGCGACACCTTGGAAAGGGCAGGCGAACGGCGCACAATGCCACCGCCTATTTGTCCTCCACCGTCCACGGCACCTTCGCCCCCACGCCTACCATGCAACTGCAGGGCATTCGCGTCGTTGATCTGTCCCGGATCCTGTCCGGTCCGTTCTGTTCGATGTTCCTGGCCGACATGGGCGCCGAGGTCATCAAGATCGAGGACGTCGACGACGGCGATCCGATTCGCCGGCAGGGCATGATGCGCAATGGCTTCAGCCTCTACTTCGCATCCTTCAACCGCAACAAGAAGTCGCTGACCCTCAACCTGCGCAGCGACGAAGGCAAGGCCGTGCTGCGGAAGCTCATCGCGACGGCCGACGTCGTGCTCGACAATTTCCGTCCGGGCATCATGGAGAAGATGGGACTCGGCCGCGAGGCGCTGCTCGCCCTCAAGCCCGATCTCGTGTGTTGTCATGTCACCGGGTTCGGCCTGGACGGCCCGTATCGCGACCGGCCCTCGTTCGATTTCATCGCGCAGGCGATGAGCGGCTTCATGAGCGTCAACGGCGCCGAAGGCGAGGCGCCCGCGCGGGCCGCGCCGCCACTGTCCGATCTCATCGCGGGGGCGTATGCAGCGATGGGCATCTGCGCGGCGCTGTTGCGACGCGAACGCACCGGACGTGGCGAGGAGGTGGCGACCAGTCTCACCGACAGCATGGTGGCCAATCTGGCCTACCTCGCGGCGCATTACTTCGAGACCGGCGAGCAGCCGCTGCGCACCGGCAACGATCACGCGCTCGTCGCGCCGTACGGGTTGTTCGAGGCGGCCGACGGCGAAGTGGCGATTGCCCCGTCCAACGACCAGTTCTACTACAAGTTGATCGACGCGCTGGGTTTGTCGCATCTGCGCACCCATCCCGATTTCCTCACCAACGCGGACCGCTTCGAGCGCCGTGCCGCCATCAATGCGCTCATCAATGCGCAGATCCGCAAGCAGCCCATCGCCCACTGGCTGGCGGTGCTCAACGCCGCCGGAGTGCCGTGCGGGCGGGTGATGGGGCTGCAGGAAGTGTTCGACGATCCGCAGATCCGTCACCAGCAGATGAAGCTCACGATCGAACATCCCCGCCATGGACCGCTCGACGTGCTCGGCTTCCCGATCAAGTTCACCGACGATCCGTGTCGCGTGCATCGGGTGCCGCCCGATCTGGGTGTCGATACCGACGCGATCCTGGCCGACCTGGGTTACAGCCCGACCGAGATCGACGCGATGCACGCGCAACGGATCGCGTAGCGGTGCTCCAAGTGCGCTGCGTCACACCTCGTCCATGACACCGGCCCCGGGCACCCGCATGAACGCGTTCACGCTCGACCTCGACACGGTCGACTTCGTCGGCGAGGATCTTGAGCGGCCGGAGTGTGTGCTGGCCACGCGCGCGGGCGTGCTGCACGTGCCGGACTGGCGCGGCGGCGTGGTGCGCATCGAGGTGGATGGACAGCAACGGAGAATCGGCTGCGCGGCCACCCGGGAGGAGGCGGTGCTGCTCCCCAACGGCATCGCGCTCCTGCCCGATGGCTCGTACCTCGTCGCCAACCTGGGCGCCGACGGCGGGATCTGGCGCCTGCATCCCGATGGGCGCCGCGAACCCTGGCTGACTTCCGTCGATGGCGTCGCGTTGCCTGCAGTCAACTTCGTGTGGATGGATGCCCGCGAACGCATCTGGTTCACGGTGATGTTCCGCTCCCACGCAGGCGCCGGCCGCCACGGTTTTCGGGCCGACATCGCGGATGCGTACATCGGCCTCGTCGACAGCGTCGCGCGCCCGGACACCGCCCGCATCGCCGGCGAAGGGATCTTCACCGCGAACGAGTGCCGCATCGGCCTCGACGGCGCGCACCTGTACGTCAACGAGACCTTCGCGAGCCGCCTGTGCCGGTTCCCGTTGCGCGCGGACGGCACGCTCGGCGCGCGCGCGGTGGTGGCGCAGTTCGACGACGATACGCTGCCCGACGGACTCACCCTCGACGCCGAAGGCGCGTTCTGGGTCACCGGCGTGGCGGCCAACCGGATCATCCGCGTCCAGCCGGACGGCACCTGGCATGTCGTGGCCGAGGACTTCGATCCCGCGCACATGACCGAGGTTCGCCGCGCGGTGCGCGATGGCTCCCTCGACCGCGCGCTGCTTTACGACAACCATGCGCGCGTTCTGCCCAACATCACCAGCCTCGCATTCGGCGGCCCGGATCTGCGCACCGCGTACCTTGGCTCCGTCAGCGGTGCGCGGCTGGCCGTGTTCCGTTCCCCGGTCGCGGGAGCGCCTCCGGTACACTGGAACTGGTAGCTGCACGTGTCTTGAACGCAGGAGAACACCATGGACTACACCGCACAAACCCTGCCCCGCCCGCATGTATCAATCACCGAGGTCGGCACCCGGGACGGGTTCCAGTCGGAGCCGACGCTGATCGCGGCCGCCGTCAAGGCCGAAGTGATCGATGCGCTGATCGCAGCCGGGGTGCGGCACGTCGAGGCCACCTCGTTCGTGAGCCCACGCGCCGTACCGCAGCTTGCCGATGCGCACGACATGCTCGCCCAGGTTCGCCGCCGGGCCGACGCGCATCTCGCCGCCCTCGTGCCCAATGCGCGCGGCGCCGAACGTGCGCTCGGTGCAGGCGTCGACGAAATGGTGTGCTTCATCTCCGCAAGCGAGACGCACAACAAGGCCAACCTCAACGCGTCGATCGAC
>JANMCS010000040.1:0-1871 GCA_031361405.1 Betaproteobacteria bacterium | reverse complement strand
CGGTGCGTGGCCAGTAGGGTACGACCTTTTTGCCATCCACCCGGCCGCGCACGCGCTTGTCCTTCAATTCGGGAAAGAGCGCGGTGAGGTCGACGGTGAGCAGGTCGTCTGGCGGCGCATACAGCGGGACGCCGAATGGGGGAGTGCGCACGCGTGATCCGGCCAGCAACGGCTCGTAGTAACCGGTGACGAGGCCGACGTCGTTGCCATCCGCGGCCGCCACGCGGTATGGGCTAAAATGCGTCTCGAAAAATGCGCGTACGGTAGTGGTGTTGACGCTGCCGATGGCACCGGCCGCAGTGCAGGGTGATTGCCAGAGTGGCTGCGTTTTCGCGTCGGCCAGCAGCGCGCGGCAGCCGATCAGGAAGGCGGGCCAGGCCGCGTCGACCGCGTCTGTGTTCCAGCCGGGCATCGCCGACCACGCGACGCGCGAGAATTCGGCGCGCGGCGGTACGGCGGGCGTAGGCGTGGTTGGCGTCGGCGCGGGAACAGGGACGGGCGCGGGGGTGGGCGGCACCACGGGCGCAGGCACCACCGGCGCCGGTGTCTGGCAAGCGCCGGCCAGGAGACACAGCGCGATCACGACGGTGCGCAGGCGCCACGCGGCATGCCGCGGGAAGGGCAGGCCCATGGAATGGTTTCTGTTTGAAGCGCTCATCGCGTTATTGGTGGCGGTGGGCATCGTGTGGTGGACGATGAGCGCGCGGCGCAAGGACGCGCCGCCGGCCGCGCCAGATCAGCATGACGACAGGCGTCAATGAAGCGTTCGCGGTACCGAGAGCGTGAATGGCAGGATCGCGGCAGCGAACGTGTGCCCATCCTCGGCGCGCATTTCGTAGGTGCCGCGCATCGTGCCCACCGACGTGGGGATGCTGGCACCGCTGCTGTATTCGAAACTCTCGCCGGGCTTGATGCGGGGTTGCTGGCCGACCACGCCCTGGCCGCGGACCTCCTGGACCTTGTGGTCGGCGTCGGTGATGATCCAGTGCCGGGAGAGGAGTTGCGCCGGGACATCGCCGGTGTTGGTGATGGTGATCGTGTAGGAGAATACGAACTGGTTTTTCCCCGGATCGGATTGATCCGCGAGATACGAGGCCGTCGTTGCCACCGTGATTTCGTAATGCTTGCCGTCTGCCATCGCCGCGCACACCTTTCCACACTTTCTGGATTATAGCCCGATGCCCCCACGCTACCGGATCGCCCCGTCCATCCTGTCCGCCGACTTCGCGCGCCTCGGCGACGAGGTTCGCGCGGTCGAAGCCGCCGGGGCCGACTTCATCCACTTCGACGTGATGGACAACCATTACGTACCCAACCTCACCATCGGACCGATGGTGGCGCAGGCGCTCAAGCCGCACTGTGTGCGCCCCGACGGCGCGAAGGTGCCGCTGGACGTGCACCTGATGGTGCAGCCGGTGGATGCCCTGGCGCAGGCCTTTGCCAAGGCCGGCGCGGATACGGTGAGCTTTCATCCCGAGGCATCCGCCCATGTCGACCGCACCGTGCAGCTGATCAAGGCCGAAGGCTGCCAGGCAGGCCTGGTATTCAATCCGGCCACGCCCCTGGGCGTGCTGGAGTGGGAGATCGGGAACATCGATCTGGTACTCATCATGAGCGTCAACCCCGGCTTTGGCGGGCAGAGCTTCATCGATGGCGCGCTGCGCAAGATTGAAAAGGCGCGCCGCATCATCGAGGCCAGCGGTCGTGACATCCGACTGGAAGTCGATGGTGGCATCAAGGTGGACAATATCCGCAGCGTGGCCTCGGCCGGTGCCGACTGCTTTGTGGCGGGTTCGGCGATCTTCGGACAGCCCGATTATCGGCGCGTCATCGACGCCATGCGCTTCGAGCTGGCGCAGGTTGCCTGAGAT
>JANMCS010000034.1:0-8337 GCA_031361405.1 Betaproteobacteria bacterium | reverse complement strand
GTGGCCGAGCAACTCGCCATCGACCAGCCGCCCGGCATTCGGGCGCACTTCGAGCGCCTCCGCGACGCACGCGGCGACGAACACGAAGCGCTGCACGCGGTGATCGAATGCCTGGGCGAAGTGATCTGGCAGGCGCAGCGCTTGCGCACGCCGCCGGATGCGCAGGTGTATCTCGCCTGCCTCGAGCGCCACCGCTGAGCGCGGCGACGCGCAGGCATTGCTGCGTCCGCCCGCTTCGTGCGGCAGCCTTCAGGCAAACGTAGAACGTGAGAAAATGCCGTGTCGGCCGGATGGACCATGCGTGGTGCATCCCGCAGGCCGGCTGACCCGGGAAATGCCATGAAACGCGACGATCGCAAGACCTTGCGCACGGCGGCGATGCCGCCGCAGGTGATTTCCGAGGAAGTGCTGCTCGAGAAATACGCCAAGGGCAACGAACAGAATATCGACGGCGTACGCCGCCGGGTCGCGCGCGCACTCGCCGCCGTCGAGGCGCCGGCGCAGCGCGAGCGCTGGGAACAGGCCTTTCTCAACGCGCAGCAGAACGGCTTCATCCTCGGTGGGCGGATCAACTCCGCTGCGGGCACCGATCTCAAGGCCACGCTGATCAATTGCTTCGTGCAGCCGGTGGGCGACAGCATTTCCGGCGACGAGAACGGTATCGGCATCTACGTGGCGCTCAACGAGGCGGCCGAGACGATGCGCCGCGGCGGTGGCGTCGGCTACGACTTCTCGCCGATCCGGCCACAAGGCGCGCACGTCAAGGGCACCAACAGCCGCGCCAGCGGGCCGCTGTCGTACATGCGGGTATTCGATCAGAGCTGCGCCACCGTCGAGTCCGCCGGTTCGCGCCGCGGCGCGCAGATGGGCATTCTCCGCTGCGATCATCCGGACATCGAGGCGTTCATCCACGCCAAGGACGATGGCCGCCTCACCAACTTCAATCTCTCGGTGGCGGTCACCGACGCGTTTGTGGCAGCGGTGCGCGACAACGCGCCGTGGCAACTCGTGCACAAGGCGCCCCCCGCGCCCGACCTGCTTGCCGCCGGCGCGTACCAGCGCGAGGACGACCTGTGGGTCTACCGGACGGTGCGCGCCGGCGCGCTGTGGGACCAGATGATGCTTTCCACCTACGATCACGCCGAGCCCGGCGTCGTGTTCATCGACGCGATGAATCGCGACAACAATCTTTCGTATTGCGAGACGATCGACGCGTGCAATCCTTGTGGCGAACAGCCACTTCCCCCATACGGCTGCTGTGATTTGGGCAGCGTCAATCTCGCGCGCTTCGTGCAGGATCCATTCACGCCCGGCGCGCAATTCGATTTCGCCAGCTTCGCAGCGACCGTGGCCGTGGGGGTACGCATGCTCGACAACGTCCTCGACGTGACTGCATGGCCGTTGCCGCAGCAGAAGCAGGAAGCGATGGACAAGCGGCGCATCGGCCTTGGCTTCACCGGGCTGGGCGACGCGCTGATCGAGCTTGGCCTGCGCTACGACAGCAACGAGGGCCGCCACATGGCCGCCCGCATCGCCGAGAAAATGCGCGACGCCGCCTACATGGCCTCGGTGGAAATCGCCAAGGACAAGGGCGCGTTCCCGCGGCTGGATGCCGACCAGTATCTCGCCGCGCCCCGCTTCGCGTCGCGGCTGCCCGAATCGATCCAGTCCGCCATTCGTACCCACGGCATCCGTAACAGCCACACGCTGTCGATCGCGCCGACGGGCACCATTTCACTCGCGTTTGCGGATAACGCGTCCAATGGCATCGAGCCGGCATTCAGCTGGTTCTACCGGCGCAGGAAGCGCATGCCCGACGACACGATGAAGGAGTACCTGGTCGAGGATCACGCCTACCGGCTGTACAAGCACCTGCATGGCATCGCCGACACGGTGGATATGGTGCCTTTCGATGCGGCCCAGAAGCACGCGCCCGGTACCGTGTGGAACGACGCTGACGGCAAGGCCCGCGCGATGTTGCCTCCCGCATTCGTCAACGCGCTGCAGATGAGCGCGCAGGATCACATGCTGATGAACGCAGCCGTGCAGCCATTCGTCGACACCGCGATCAGCAAGACGGTGAACGTGCCGGCCGACTATCCATTCGAAGCGTTCAAGGATCTCTACTTCGAGGCGTGGAAGGCCAACCTGAAGGGCATCGCCACCTATCGCCCCAACAGCCTGCTCGGCGCGGTGCTCGAAGTCGCACCCCCGGCCACGACCGCCACCGCGCGCGAGGATCTGGACACCGCCGATCCGGACCGCCGCATCCGCCTCGATCGCGCGCATCAGCCGCCGCTGTCCAGCCTGCGCTGGCCCGGCCGGCCGGAACTTGCCAACGGCAACCCGTGCTGGACGTACGTGGTGCGGCATCCGCTGGGCGACTTTGCCGTCTTCATCGGGCACGTCGACGACGGCAGTTCCTACCCGTTCGAAGTTTGGATCAACGGCGCCGAGCAGCCGCGCGGCCTGGGCGCCATCGCCAAGACGCTATCGATGGACATGCGTACCGACGATCGCGCCTGGCTCGACATGAAACTTTCGGCGTTGCAGAAGGCCAGTGGCGACGACGGTTTCGAGATGGCGATGCCGCCGGATGGGCGGCTGGTCCGCGTCCCCAGTCTCGTGTCCGGCTTTGCGAAACTGATCCGCTATCGCTGCGATGAGTTGGGCGCCTTTGCCGACGAAGGCACGGGCAAGACGCCGGTCGTCGACGCGCTGATGGGACCGAAGGAGCCGAAGGCAGGCCCGGACGGCACGCTGTCGTGGACCGTTGACGTGATGAACCACAACACGGGCGACGACTTCGTGCTGTTCCTCAAGGAACTGGTGATGCCCGACGGCCAGCGCCGGCCCTACTCGATGTGGCTATCCGGCGAGTATCCGCGGGTGATGGACGGGCTGTGCAAGGCGTTGTCGCTCGACATGCGCGTGTACGACCCGGCGTGGATCGGCATGAAGCTGCGCAAACTCCTGAACTACGGCGAACCCAACGGTTCGTTCATGGCGCGCACGCCGGGCTCGGACAAGGCGCAGACGTTTCCGTCGACGATCGCCTATCTCGCGCAATTGATGATCCATCGCTACGCGATGCTGGGCATATTGACCGAGCAGGGATATCCGCTGGAACAGGCCGGCATTCTCGCGGTGCCGCCCGGCGAGCAGTCGTACCACACCGCGTTGAAGACGCTGCCGGGCAAGAAGTGTCCCGAATGCGGCAACAAGGCGCTCATCCGCAAGGATGGCTGCGACTTCTGCACCGACTGCGGCTATACCGGCGCGTGCGGCTGATACGACGCCAGAGGCGGCCCCCGTTGCACGGGCGCGACATCCTGGCGGCCCGCAGTGCAACAGCGCCGTGGCGGTGATCACGCGGGCGTGACGCGACACCACTGATACGCCATTGTGCGTTTGCCGGCGCGCGCGAGATGGCGCGTGCAGGAGGCGGCATCCAGCGCAAAACCATGACGCGCATACTCCACCGTGGCGGCAGCCGCGAAAGCGCGATCCGTCTCGGCCACATCCTTGAAATCGTCGGACAGCACGCCGAGATGGCAGCGTGTGCTGCCCTCCCGTGCGGTCGTGTTGATGATCAACGCGCGCAAGTGGAAGCGATCGACAAACCAGCGCAGTCGAGCGCAGCCCTGCTCACTCGCATCGAGCCCCAGTTGCACGGCCCATGCGTTGGCCATCGCAATATTGTCTTCGCGCCAGTTGTAGTGCGCCTGCGCGATGCCGAAGGCAGGACCGCCACGCGAGACGACAATGTGCCGCGCGCGCTGGGCGTACGCCGGCGTGTCCAGCACCTGGCCACCGACGCCAACGAACGCAACCTCGGCGGGCATCAGCATCGCCAGCCACGCCCACGGCGGATCCGCCGTCAGGATCACTGCCGTGGTGCGCGTTGGTGCATCGATGGCGGGCACGTCGGCACGGAACGCAGTACGCGTCCATGACTCGTGTCCCCACGTGCGCACCCCGCCCGCCAGCACCACCAAAGTCGCGATGGAAATCGTGTACGCGGCCGCCCGCCGCGCGATGGCATACGGCAGCACCTGCCGCAGCAGCACGAAGGCGAACAGCGGTGCCAGCAATTCGAGCGGCACCAGGTAGCGCCCGATGCCGAACAGCGCCATCCACAGCAGGTAGCCGAGTGCGCCGAACAGCAACAGGAAACGCAGGCGCGGCGCGAGCGGCGCGGTCGCGTTGACGCCTCTGCCGCGCCACCGGCCAAGCAGCACCATCGCCAGCCACCAACCGGCCAGCCCATACACCAGCGGCCAGATGACCTGGTGCAACGCCAGTTGGCCCACGCGCAATGGATTGAGCGAAAGAATGAACGGCCATAACAATATTTCGACCGCCGACTGCGGACCCCACGCCGCATCCGCCACCCCAACGCTGCTCGCGAGCGCATTGGGAAAGACATTGCCGAATTGCGGAAACAGCGGATTGCCGAAGGTGGAATACATGGTCCACATCCAGTACCCACCAGTCATTGCGAACCCAACCAGGCTGCCGACACCGAACGCGACCGCAAGGCGCAACCGCTGCGGCCACGTCAACGAACACCCGAGCAACGCGGCACCCAACGCCACGACATAGATCCCATTGGTGAGCTTGAGGCCGGCGCCCAAGCCGGCAATCAGGCCCGCAACCAACACCACCACGGCGCCTTCCCTCGATGGCCTGCACAACCGCTCCCAATGGTGCAGCAACACCAGCAACGCGCCCAGGACGAACAGCGCAGTGGCGTTGTCGCCCATCGTGTTGCCGATCGAGGCGAGGAAATTCGCGGTCAGACATCCGGCGAGCGCGAGCAGCATCGGTACACGATTGCGATCGGCTTCCGGCAGATCTGCGCAGATCGCGAGCGCAATGCCGTAAAGGGCGACGAAATTGAGACCGTGCCACCAGCCCATTGCGAAACCCGCCAGCGGCGCCGGCAGATATTTCTGCATCCCGTAGTACGGCACATCGAGCAGCGGATTGAAGTACGACTGGAATCCGGCCGGCGCGAGATCGATGGCGAGCTTGCCGTTAAGCCACGCGAACGGGTTGTAGAGGTGATAGTTGTAGACGTCCCAGTTGGTGTCGAGGCCAAGCAACAGCGACAGCAGTCCGAACGCGATCGGCACGCCGATGCAGGCATTGCGCACCGCGCGGGCGCTGTTCAGGTCAAGCGCCGCCAGTCGACTCCGGATCAACGCGATGCGCGATGGGCCCGCCGCCATCCCCGCACCCGTTCACGTGCCGCCGGATGTCCGCGCCGCCAGCCGCCACAGCGACGTCACCTCGGCGGCGCGGGCCGCGTGCAGCGGATCGGATTCGTCCGCCGCCTTCGGATGCTTCGGTTTGGCTTCGCGGCGCCCCAATACTTCCAGCCCCGACGCCTCGAACGCCGCCAGCAATTCATCGCGCGTGCGCAGGCCGAGTTGCTCGGCCAGATCCGACAGGATCAGCCAGCCTTCGCCGCCGGGTTCGAGATGCGCGGACAACCCGCGCAGGAATCCCCGCAGCATCCGGCTTTCGGGATCGAAGATGCCGTGCTCGAGCGGCGAACTCGGGCGCGCGGGTATCCATGGCGGATTGCAGACGACCAGCGCCGCACGACCATCGGGAAAGAGATCGGCCGGCATGACGAGCACCTGCTTCGCCAGGCCGAGGCGCTGCATGTTGTCGTTGGCGCAGGCCAGCGCCCGCGGATCCAGATCGGTGGCCACGACGTGCTTGATGCCGCGGCGCGCGAGCACGGCGGCGAGCACGCCGGTGCCGGTACCGATGTCGAACGCGCGACTGATCGACGCGAGCGCAGCCGGCAACGGCGCCTTGGCCACGAGGTCGATGTACTCGCTGCGGATGGGCGTGAACACGCCATAGTGGGGATGAATCCGGCCATTGATTGCCGGAATGTCGATGCCCTTGATGCGCCACTCGTGCGCGCCGACGAGGCCCAGCAGCTCGCGCACCGAGGTCACGGTGGCACCGCCCGCAGGTGGTCCCCATGCTTCGGCGCAGGGTTGCTTCAAGTCCGGCGCGCGCCGCAACGGAATGGCGTAGTCGGCGTCAAGTTCCACCAGCAACATCCCGAGCGTGCGCGTGCGCTGCGAACGGGACAGGCGATGCTTGTGAAACGCATCGGCGAGCGAAGCCGGCGCCGCCGAGGCGGCCTTCAGCCGGCGCTTGCGCGGCGGACGATCGGCACGACTGGCCAGCGCCACCAGGATTTGACGCGCATTCTGGAAGTCGCCGCGCCACAGGATGGCCGTGCCCTGGCACGCGAGATCGTAGGCCGCATCGGCGGGAATCGTGTCGTCGGCGATCACCACGCGGGCCGGCGGCGGCGCGCCGCGCTCGGAACGCCAACGCGCGGAATGTGCCTCGTCGCCTTGGGTCCAGTGGATGACCGGATCCGTCCCTGCCGCTGCGTCTGCCACGTGAATACTCCCTGTGAAGGCGTGAATATGTCACAACGACGATACGCGGACCGGTGCGGCCCGGATTTCGTTGTGCAACTTCGCCTGCATCAAGAAAAAAGGCGCCTTCCGGCGCCTGTTTTCGTGACGACACCTGCAATTGCGCTCAATACTTGCTGGACAGCACGGCGGGCTGCACCGAATAGTAGGCCGAGAGATTGGCGATGTCCTGCGGCGTCAGCGTCTGGGCGAAGCCGGCCATGATGGCGTTCTTGCGCGCGCCGCTCTTGTAGTCGCGCAGCGCCTTGGCGAGATAGTCCGGATATTGCCCGGCGAGCTTCGGATACTCGGCCACCTGCGAGACACCGTCGAGGCCGTGACAGGCCGCGCAGATTTCCTGCACCTTTTTCTTGGCGGCCTCGAGGTCGGGCGCTGCAACGGCGCCGCCGGCCATCATAGCGGTGAGAGCGGCGGCGGCCACCAATCGAATGGCGCTGGAGAGCTTCATCATTTGACCGCCGTCTGCAGGGGCGTTTGCGAATAGTAGGCGGCGATATCGGCCATGTCGGCTTCGGACAGCGACGCCGCGATGGCCTTCATCGACGGATGGCCACGGCTGCCCGACTGATATTCCTTCAGCGCCGCGATGATGTACGGGGCGTGCTGGCCCGCGATCTTGGGCACCTTGTAAACCTCCGGGTAGGCGGTGCGCCAGCCCACGATGCCGTGGCAACCCTGGCACATCGACACCTTTTGCGACCCCTTGACGGGATCGCCGGCCGGGGCCGCGCCTTGCGCCAGCGCGGCCGCAGGGGCCAGAACGGCCACCGCAAGAACTGCAACCCACGAGATGCGTGTCATGAAATCGGGACTCGTTTCAATCAAGAGGTGCCGCCACGACAACCGGGCGGCCAGAACCAAACCCTGCGATTTTACGGGGGATGGCGCCTTCTGGTCAAAGGCGGCGCTCCACTGCATCAACGCTCGAGGTATTGCAACTTAGCGCTGACGTCTTTCCAGTCGTCGGCGTCCGGAGGACCGGGCTTGCGCTCGATGATCGGCTTCCAGAGCTTGGCCAGTTCAGCGTTGAGCGCCGTGAATTGCTGCTGCGCGGCCGGGACGTCATCCTCGGCAAAAATGGCCTCGACCGGACACTCCGCCACGCACAGCGTGCAATCAATGCACTCGTCGGGGTCGATCACCAGGAAGTTGGGGCCCTCGCGAAAGCAGTCCACGGGGCAGACGTCCACGCAGTCGGTGTATTTGCAACGGATGCAGGATTCGGTAACGACGTAGGTCATGGCAGGCAATTCCCCGGCGACCGGTGCACGACGCAGCGGCCAAAGAGCTTGAATTTTAGCAGAACAGCCGCAAGCTAAATGACCTGGACAGCGCCGACCTTGCGCCTGCCATGGGCTTCAGGCTATCGTTAGGTCATTCCAATACACCCCGGCCCGAGCGAGCCACGGCCCGGTTCCCCGCCTGAAAGGATTGCTCATGAGTGCCGCCATCAAACACGTTTCCGACGCCACCTTCGACAAGGACGTGCTGCAGTCGGGAAACCCGGTCCTGGTCGATTTCTGGGCCGAATGGTGCGGTCCGTGCAAGATGTTCGCGCCGGTGCTGGACGAGATCGCCAAGGAATACGGCGATAAGGTCACCGTAGCCAAGCTCGACATCGACGCCAATCCGTCCACGCCGGGCAAATACGGCATCCGCGGCATCCCCACGCTGATCCTCTACAAGGGCGGCCAGCCGCACGCGCAGAAGGTGGGTGCGCTCACCAAATCGCAGCTCACGGCGTTTCTCGACAGCAACCTCTAGACCTCCCGCCGGCGGTGGTCATTTGACAGCCGCCGGCGTCCCCTATAACCTCCCCTCCGTTGGGGTGATGCCCGGTCTGCATTGACCGGCTCACCGG
>JANMCS010000024.1:0-9784 GCA_031361405.1 Betaproteobacteria bacterium | reverse complement strand
TTCATCGTGGCGCCCGGCATCAAGGGCCTCGTGATGTCGGTGTTCACGCTGCCGTCGTACCCGTATGTCTTCAAGATGATCAAGGACCGGATCGCCGCGTCGAAGGAAACCAACCGGGCCAAGGTCAAGCAGAAGTACGCGCTGGTCAAGCACCACGATCGCGCCGGCCGGATGACCGACATCCTCGAGTATTCGGACGTGGCATTTCCGCGCGCGCGCTTTTCCCCCGAGCTGCTGGACGAGCTGCGCCATGTCGCGCCGTCGCAGATCGAGGAGGATGGTGACCGGATCATCATCCGTCATCTCTACATCGAGCGGCGCATGACGCCGCTCAACCTGTACCTCGAGCGCGCCAGCGATGCCGAGCGCACGCACGCGATCCGCGAATATGGCGAGGCCATCCGCGAACTAGCCACCGTCAACATCTTTGCCGGCGACCTGCTGTTCAAGAACTTCGGCGTCACGCGCTACGGTCGGGTGGTGTTTTACGACTACGACGAGATCGAATACCTGGTCGATTGCCGCTTCCGGACAATTCCACCGCCCCCGCCCGGCTTCGACGAAATGTCGGGCGATGTCTGGTATCCCGTCGGCCAGCTCGATGTGTTCCCCGAAGAATTCGAGACGTTCCTGCTGACCGATGCGCGCGTGCGCGCCGCCTTCCTTGCGTTTCACGCCGATCTCATCACGGCCCGATGGTGGCAGGACGCGCAGGACACCGTGCGGCACGTGGATGTGGCCGAAGTCCTGTCCTACGCCACCGCCGCGCGCTTCCCGTCCCCGGCCATCGACTGAGGCCTGGCTTGCCGCTCTCGACCATCGCAACCGCCCGGCGGGCGCGCTCGACCGGCTTTCGGCTGCGCGCCTCGGCATCGCGCAATGGTGGCCATACTCGAACGCCGATGCGACTCGCTGGAGCGAGCCAAGCCCGATTTGCCCCTTGAGGAGACTGCGGTGGTCGTCAGCGCGTTCGAGCTGTTCCGCATCGGTGCGGGGCCGTCGTCGGTGCACGTCGTCGGTCCGCATCGCGCCGCCCAACGCTTCGTGCACGAGATCGCCGCCGCTGGCGTGCTGCCCAGTGTCCTGCGCATCGAAGTCGAACTCTTCGGCGGTTTCGCGTTCACCGGCCGTGATCGCGGCACCGACCACGCCATCATTGCCGGCCTGACCGGTGTGTCGCCCGCGCATTGCGACGGCGCGGCGCTGGCGCGTGGCGCGGCGCAAGTGGAGCGCGAGGGGTACCTGCCCCTGGCCCGTGGCCCGCGTATCGCCTTCGCCGCCGGGCGCGACCTGCGCTTCGTCATCGATCGCGCTGTCGCCTTCGATGGCGACGCCATGCGCTTCACCGCGCGCAATCGGTTCGACGACGTCGTCGCGACCCGGGTTTATTTTTCCATCGGCAACGGGCAGGTGCGCAGCGACACCGAGCGCCCGTCCGCGGCGCGCCTGCCGCATCCCCACGCGTCGGCCGAGGCGATGCTGGCGGCCTGCGCCGCGCTCGGCAAGCGTATTCCCGACCTGGCGCGCGCCAACGAATGCGTGCGGCTCTCTCCGGGCGAAGTGCGGGCGGGCCTGCTCGACGTGGCCGCGGTCATGCGTGCGGCGCTGGATCGCGGCCTGACCACGGACGGTGTATTGCCCAGCGGCAACCGGCGCACGGCGCCGTCGTGGTCGCTGGCCATGCGGGATGGCGGCGCGGCATCCGCGGCCAGCAGCACGCCGGCGCAGCGGGCTGCGGTCTATGCCACCGCGGTCGCCGAGGAAAGCGCGGTCGGTGGCCGCATCGTGGCGGCGCCCTCCGCCGGCGCTGCGGGGCCGGTGGCGGCATTGCTGCAGCTATGGACCGAAAGCGCACCGCTGCACCACGACGACGGCGTCGTGGAATTCCTGCTCGCGAGCAGCGCCATCGGCGCGATGATGCGCGCCGCCGGCCTCCACCACGCCGGCTGCCAGAGCGAAGTAGGCGTGGCCGCGGCGATGGCGGCAGCGGGTTATGCGGGCGTGCTCGGCGGAAGCAACGCGCAGGTCATGCACGCGGCGGAGTTGGCCTTGCGACCGCACCTCGGCTTGACCTGTGACCCCGCCGGGGGCCACATCGAGGACCCGTGCATCGAGCGCAACGCGGTGGCGGCGGCGCGCGCATGCACGGCAGCGCTCGAGGCAGTGCGCACGCCCGCACCCCGCAACGTCATCGATGCAACCATCAGCGCGATGGTCGCGTCCGGGCAGCGCATGGCGTCGCGCCCCAAGACCACGTCGTTGGCCGGCGTGGCGGTCAGCCTGGCCGAATGCTGACGGCGGCGCTGCGCGCGGGCCGCCCGGCCCGATGCTATCCTCACGATTTACGCTGTCCTGGAGCTCGCGCATGCTTTCCCCGTGGTCTGCCCTCTGGTGCCTTCCGGTCGTCGCAGCGCTGGCACTGACGGGTTGCGAAAACCCGCAGAAAAAAAAGGAGGAGGAGGCCGCGAAAAATACGTTCGCGTGCCAGATGAACGGCGAGCGCATCGTCCTCCGTTTTGCCGATGGCGAAACCCGGATGCTGATGCCGAACACGCAACGCGTCACGCTCTACCAGCTTCCCGCCGCTTCCGGCATCCGCTACAGCAACGGCACCATCGAACTTCGCGGCAAGGGCACCGACCTGCAGCTGGCGCAGGATGGCGTGGTCATCGTGCTCAAGGACTGCGAGCCTTACGCGGTGCTGCCGCCGGTCGCCAAATGAGCCGGCTCCCGCGCACGCTCGTCGCGGGCTGGGCATGAGCGCCACGCCGGCCGTCGGCGTCATCGGCACCGGCGCCATGGGCGGCGGTGTCGTCGCCTCGTTGTGCCGCGCCGGATTTGCCACCCATGCGCGCGACATCAAGCCCGACGCCATGGCGGCTGCGGCCAGGCTCGGCGCCACGCCTCACGTTTCAGCGGCAGCGCTCGCCCGCGCCGTGGACGTCATCATCGTGCTGGTCGTGGATGCCGCGCAGGTCGCCACCGTGTTGTTCGGCCCGGACGGCGCGGCGGCCGCGCTGCGCCCCGGCGCAGTGGTGCTGCTCGCTTCCACGCTCGACCCCGACGATGTCACGGCCTTCGCCGCGAAGCTCGCCGCGCAAGGGGCGTTGTGCATCGATGCGCCGGTATCGGGGGGACCGCGGCGCGCCACCGAGGGCACGATGACGATGATGGTCGCCGGCTCGGCCGACGCCATGGCCCGTGCCGAGTCCGTCCTCGCGGCCATTTCGGGCAAGCTGTTTCATGTCGGCGCCGCGCCCGGCACGGCCGCCAAGTTCAAGATCGTCAACAACCTGCTCGCCGCGGTGAACCTGGCCGCCGGCGCCGAGGCACTCGCTCTGGCGACCGCGGCAGGCCTCGACCCGCGCACCGTCGTCGACGTGATCAATGCCAGCTCGGGCGGCAGCTGGATCTTTGCCGACCGCATGCCGCGCGCGCTGGAAGGCGACTATGCGCCGCGGGCCGCGGCGAAAATCCTGGCCAAGGACGTTGGCATCGCCGCCACGTTCGCCGCACGGCACCAGGTCGGTGTGCCGTTCGCGCTGGCGGCGCAGGCGGCCTTTCACGACGCGATCGCCGCCGGATGTGGCGACATGGACGACGCGGTCGTCTATGCGTGCGCGCAGCGTCTCGTCACCAACGTGCCGCCCAAGCAAGCGTTGTAAGGCGCATCCCCGCTGCGGCGACTATCATTGCGTCTCCCGCCTCGGTGAACGCAGCACCAATCCCTCGACCATGGAACCATGATGTCCAACGCCACGCCCAGCACCATCCGCCGCCATCTCTTCGCCGTCGGCTTTGCGCTCGCCCTTGCCGCCACGGCGCTGTCCGCCGTGGCGCAGGCGCCCAAGGCCGCGGCGATTCCGCCTGGCATGGCCGTCGCCACGTTCGCAGGCGGATGCTTCTGGTGCATGGAGCCGCCCTACGACAAGCTCGACGGGGTGATCAGCACCACGTCCGGCTACATGGGCGGACCCGTGAAGAATCCGACGTATGGCGACGTGTCGGCCGGCACCACGGGCCACGCCGAAGTCGTGCAGGTGGTCTACGATCCCGCCAAGGTCAAGTACGAGAAGCTGCTGGACGTGTTCTGGCACAACATCGATCCGACGGTGAAGGACCGCCAGTTCTGCGACAGCGGCACGCAGTACCGGTCGACGATCTTCGTCCACAACGAGGAACAGAAGAAGCTCGCCGACAACTCGAAGGCGTTGCTGCAGATGACCAAGCCGTTCAAGGAGCCGATCGTCACGCCGGTCGTGGCGGCCACGGAATTCTGGCCGGCCGAGGACTACCACCAGGACTACTACATCAAGAATCCGGTCCGCTACAACTACTACCGTACCGGATGCGGTCGCGACGCGCGCCTGAAGGCGCTGTGGGGCAGCGACGCCAAGTAACCGGTCAGATGAGACCGATGCTGCTGGCGATCGCGCCGCCCAGCGACGACGCAACCATCAGCAACAGCATCGCGATGCCGACGAACTCGGCCTGGTGTTTGCGCGGCACCTGCAACACCGCGCGCGCCCCCAGCCAGTACAGGTACACCGTGTAGGACAGCCCGAAGAGGCCGAGAAGCGCCAGCACCGGCAGGAACATCAACGCTCCCGCCAGCAGCATCGGCACCGCGCCGAACGTGGCCACCTGGAGCGCGACGCGATAGTCGCGGGTGCTGCCGTAAAGTGGCGCCAGCAGCACGAAGATTCCGGCCAACGCGAACACCGAGCCCATCGACGCGAACAACGTGGTCGCGGCTGCGGCGAAGGCGTCCTGGGGCGGCACCAGGAAGCCCAGGTCCTCATCCCAGCTGGCGTCGAAATAGCGGATGCCGATGAACGTGGCGACGGGCGCCAGCAGCGCCAGCGGCACGATGAAATGCCGGATCAGCACGTCGACCGTCGTGGCCTCCGCGGCGATGCGTTCCCACTCGGCGTGGGGGTGCATCACGATTCCGACGACCCGGCGCATGGCGTTCATCCGCCAAGTATAAACGCCACCGTTTGACGCCACGCTGGACACGGCGCGATACTGCCGCGGTCGGGCGGCAAGCGCGCTGTCCCATGGGGGTACTACGGTGGAAATGAAGCAGATGTCCGGCGGCAACCTGCGCGCTGCCGGCTACGACGCGCGCGAGCGCAAGCTGGTCGTCGAGTTGACGGCCGGCACCTTCGAATATGGCGGCGTCACTGCGGAAACGTGGCGTCGCTTTGCCACCGCCTCGTCACCATGGAGTTTCTTCCGCGACAACATCGACGAAGAATACGCAGCCAAGCGCGTGCGCTGACGCACGCCGGCGCACCGCCCTGTTGCTGCGCGGAACGACGGTGCGCATCCGAAGCGTTGCCCCGGATGCGCGATACCTTCCAACCGGCGCTTACTGGATCGTGAGCTTGCGGCCCGCGACCGGCACTTTCTTGGTCAGCGTCAGTTCGAGCACGCCCGCCTCGTACTTCGCGTGGCTTGCCGCCTCGTCCAGCTCGACCGGCAGCGTGAAGCTGCGCACCAGCGCGCCAACGTGGCGCTCGCTGCGCAACGTGCGCTCGCCGTCCTTTGCTACCGTGTCGCGCTTGACGTCGGCGGCGATGGTCACCGCGTTGCCTTCGATCGTGACTTCGATCACGTCCTTGGCCACGCCCGGAATGTCGGCGTATACGACGTAGCTGTCACCCTTCTCGACGACGTCGATCCGGATCGGCGCGGCGCCGCTGCGCGCCGTGCGCGCGGGGCGGAAAAAACCACGGACGAGTTCATCCAATCCGGCGTCCGCGAACGGACCGTAAACCTGAACTGTGTTCATGCTGTCTCCTGTGATGGGGCAATGGTCGTGGCGCAACGGTGCGGGCCTGCGTACCTC
The DNA here is from genome assembly GCA_031361405.1 of Betaproteobacteria bacterium. GTDB lineage: Bacteria > Pseudomonadota > Gammaproteobacteria > Burkholderiales > Casimicrobiaceae > VBCG01. Next base: position 3,930 of record JANMCS010000024.1, on the reverse strand, counting down.
GATGCATCCGTCTTGCCGGCCCTCGAAAAATGGGGGGCGACAACCGGCTTTCAAGGGGCTCTCGGGTAAATGCATCGTCCACGCGTGGACCGGGCCACGCCGGCCTTCGGTTAGAATTGACCACGGGCCGCGCGTCGGTCCACGCCCCCGCGTCAACTCATTTCCAGGATTGCCATGCCGACAATGACCTACCGCCGCCTGGGCCGCTCCGGCCTCAAGGTGAGCGCCCTGTCCTTTGGTTCGTGGGTCACCTACGGCAACCAGCTGGGCAACGACCTCGCCACCGAATGCATGGCAGCCGCGTATGCGGGCGGCGTCAATTTCTTCGACAACGCCGAGGTCTACGCCAAGGGCCAGTCCGAGACGATCATGGGCGTGGCACTGAAGAAGCTGGGATGGCGGCGCGCGTCCTACATCGTCTCGACCAAATTCTTCTGGGGCCTGCACGACGGCCCCAACGAAAAGAACACGCTCAACCGCAAGTACCTGATGCAGGCGATCGACGGCTCGCTCGCGCGCCTCGGCATGGACTACGTCGACCTGGTGTTCTGCCACCGGCCCGACCCCGATACGCCACTCGACGAAACGGTGCACGCGATGTCGGACATGATCACGGCCGGCAAGGCGATGTATTGGGGCACCTCCGAGTGGAGCGCCGCCGAGATCGCCGCCGCGTGGCACATTGCCGACAAGCATCACCTGCACAAGCCCGTGATGGAACAACCGCAATACAACCTCCTCCACCGCGACCGCGTGGAGAAGGAGTACGCGCGCCTCTACTCCGACCTCGGCATCGGTACGACGATCTGGAGCCCGCTGGCCTCGGGTCTGCTCACCGGCAAGTACAACGACGGCATCCCGGCCGATTCGCGCGGCACGCTCAAGGGTTTCGAGTGGCTGGCCGAGCGCCTGACGCAACCGGGGCAGATTGCGAAGGTGCGCAAGCTGGCGCCGATCGCGCTTGATCTGCAATGCTCGATGGCGCAGATGGCCCTGGCGTGGTGCCTCAAGAATCCTCACGTGTCGACCGTGATCACCGGTGCCAGCCGCCCGGCGCAGGTGCACGAAAACCTGGGTGCGCTCGACGTCGTCCCGAAGCTCGACGCCGCCGTGATGGCGCGCATCGACGCCGCGCTGGCCGACTGAGCGCGCTTTGGCATTCAACGGATATGCGCGATGAATCGAGCCTTCCACGCAGTGCCAATACTGGCCCTCTTCGTCACCACCACGGCGATGGCCGCGCTTTTCGGTAGCCTCTTCGCGGGAACGATGCCCGCCGACCTCGGCGTGCGCGACGGCCGCCTGAAGGCCTGTCCCGACAGTCCCAACTGCATCAACAGTCAGGCCACCGATGCCGGGCATGCGATTGCGCCGCTGACGTATCGAGGCGACGCTGCTGCCGCGTTGCGCGCGCTGGCGAAGATCGTTGCCGCCGCGCCTGGCGCCGCGATAGTCACGGAACGCAACGACTACCTGCAGGCGACCTTCGCTACGCCGACGATGGGCTTTGTCGACGATGTCGAGTTTTATGTCGACACGAAGCGCAGCGTGATCGACGTGCGTTCGGCGTCGCGCCTCGGGCACAGCGATCTCGGCGTCAACCGCAAACGGATCGAAGAACTGCGCCAGGCATTCGCGGCCGCCCTTGGCTGAGCGCAACGATCGTCGCCGCGACGGCCGTCGCGCTGCGCCGCGCGGCACCGCGTCGGCGCCGCAGGCCACCGCGCCGGCCGTGATCCTGCATGCGGGCCGCGAGCGTTCGGTGCTCCATGGCCACCCATGGATCTTTTCCGGGGCCATCGACCGCGTGCTGGGCGCACCTGCGCCCGGCGCGACGATTGGCGTGGCCGATGCCAGCGGCGCGTGGCTGGCGCACGCGGCATGGTCACCGGTGTCGCAGATTCGCGCCCGCGTCTGGTCAGGCGACGCAGCGCAGGCCATCGATGCCGCGTTCTTTCACGAGCGGATCGTACGCGCCGCCGCAGCCCGTGCGCCATTGTTCGACGATGCGCATACGGGCGCGCGCCTGGTACACGGCGAAGCGGATGGCTTGCCCGGCGTCATTGCCGATCGCTACGGCGACGTGGTCGTGGTGCAGCTGCTGTCCGCCGGCGCGGAGTTCTGGCGTGCGGCGATCGTCGACGCGCTGGCCGCCCTCGCGGGCATCACCTGCGTCTACGAGCGCTCCGACGCCGAGGTGCGCAACCTTGAGGGCCTGCCGCCACGACTTGGTACTGCGGCGGGAACGCTGCCGCGCGAAGTGCTGCTGCGCGAAGACGGCCTGCAATATCGTGTCGATCCGGTCGCCGGGCAGAAGACCGGCTTCTTCCTCGACCAGCGCGACAACCGCCGGCTGATTCGCGATGTTGCCGCCGGCCGGCGCGTGCTCAACGTCTTTTGCTATACCGGCGGCTTCACGCTGGCCGCGCTCGCCGGCGGTGCCACGCAGGTGGTGTCGATGGACAGCTCCGCCGAGGCGTTGGCGCTGGGCGCTGAAAATCTGTCGCGCAATCCAACGCTGTCCGCGGCGGCCAGCGCCTGGGTCGAGGCCGACGCCTTTGCGCAGCTGCGGCAGTTGCGCAACGAGGCCGCCTCGTTCGACCTGATCGTGCTCGACCCACCCAAGTTCGCGCCCACCGCGGCGCATGCCGAACGCGCGGCGCGCGCGTACAAGGACATCAATCTGCTGGCGTTGAAGCTGTTGACGCCGGGTGGCCTGCTCGCGACGTTTTCGTGTTCGGGCGGGGTGGATGCCGCGCTGTTCCAGAAGATCGTGGCCGGCGCGGCCGTGGATGCCGGCGCACACGCGCGGATCCTGCGGCGGCTCGGGCCTTCGGCCGATCATCCGGTGGCGCTGGAATTTCCCGAAGGCGACTACCTCAAGGGCCTGTTGCTGCGGAAGGCGTAGCCAGGGACGCGGCATCGTGAAAGAATATTGTTCTGGACGTCCGGAGAGGGGGGCGCGATGCTCGCGGATCGCTACGGATTGCCGCTGTCGACATCGTCGCAGGTTGCGCGCGACGCCTATGTCATGGGCGCGGACTGCGTTCTCTCCGCGGTGTCCGGTGGCGAGGCGCATCTCGGGCACGCGCTGGAAGCCGATCCGGATTTTGCGCTCGCCCACATCGCACTCGCACGGGCCATGTTACTGGTGGCGCAGGTGCCGCAGGCGCGGACCGCGGCAGCCCGGGCGCGCGAACTGGCGCTGCGTGCGACGCCGCGCGAGCAAAGCCACGTCCATGCACTTGCGCTCGCGATCGAGGGCAAAGCGGCGGATGCGCTGGCCGCGACCCGTGCCCATGTCGCGCAGTATCCGCGGGATGCGATGGCGCTCGCGCCGGCCTGCGGGGTGTTCGGCCTGTTCGGTTTCTCGGGTCACCAAGAGCGCGAAGAACAACTCTTCGAACTGCTGCGCAGCCTCTCCCCGCATTACGGCGCGGACTGGTGGTTCCTCGGCGTGCACGCATTCGCCGCCTGCGAGTCCGGCCGGCTCGACGAGGCGTGGGATCTGATCGAGCAGAGTCTCGCGGGCAATCCGCGCAATGCCCATGGCGCCCACATCTGTGCGCACGTGCTGTACGAAAAGGGCGAACCGGACCGGGCATCCGCGTATCTGGAGGGCTTCATGCCCGGATACGCGAAGGAAGGCCTGATGCACTGTCATCTCTCGTGGCATGTCACGCTCCTTGCACTCGAACTCGGACAGCTCGCGCGAGCGTGGGACGTTTATGCCGCGGACGTCCATCCCGGCGGCGCGTGGGGCCCGCCGCTGAACGTGGCCACCGATGCGCCCTCCTTCCTGTGGCGAGCCGAGTTGGCAGGACAACCGCGACGGCCGGAACTTTGGCATGACGTGCACCAATTCGTGGACAAGTCGTTTCCGAACGCCAGCCTCGCCTTTACCGATGTTCACCATGCCGTTGCCTGCGC
>JANMCS010000589.1:0-4588 GCA_031361405.1 Betaproteobacteria bacterium | reverse complement strand
GATACTCGATTGCCCTGCCAACGAGCGGGCCTTCGTGCTGCTGGTCGTGGGCTATCCCACCAGAACGGCGACGGTACCTTCGATCGAGCGCAAGCCGCTTGAAGCCATCGCCACGTTTCGCTGAAGCGGCGCGCCTCCCTTCACGCCGGCAGCAACGTGGCGCCGCAATTCCAGCACAAATCGAAATTGGCGGGCGAGTCTTCCTGGCACGCAGCGCAATGCAGCGTGCCGGTTTTCCGGCTATCGGACGCGATGTCCTGCAACACGATCGTTGCGCGCTCCCGGTCGATTTCACGCTCGATCCAGACCTCTGGCTGCGCGACATCGGCGGGCAGGTCACCCACGATGCTCGACGCATGCTGGTTGAAGATGTGGGCGCGGATGCCCGCCTGGTTGAGGCGATCGGCCACCAGCCACGCATCGAAACGCTGGCGCGCGATGTAGATGCGGATCATGGCGCGGGACGCCATGCGTGCAGCACGTTGGCCAGGCGCCGCAACACGTCGATCAGCGGCGCGGCACGCGCGGCGTCGAAGCGATACGGCGGCGCCTCGTCCATGTAGCAATCCTGCGCCATCTCGAGCTGCAACGCGTGCACGCCCTGTTGCGGACGGCCATAGTGCCGCGTGATGTAGCCGCCCTTGAAGCGGCCATTGACCACATGCGAGAAACCGTTGGCGCCCGCAAGTACGGCCGCGGCGGCCGCTTGCAGTGGCGGCGCGCAACTGGCGCCGTCGGCGGTGCCGAGATTGAGATCGGGCAGGTGGCCCGCGAAGAAACGCGGCACCTCACTGCGGATCGAATGCGCATCGAGCACCACCGCGTAGCCATGCCGCGCCCGCACCCGCTCGATTTCCGCGGCGAGTGTGGCGTGATACGGCACGAAGCTTGACGCGATGCGGTCCGCAATTTCCTCGCGCGTGGGCAAGGCGCCCGCGACGTACATCGGTTCGCTGGCAAACGTGCGGGTCGGGCAAAGTTCGGTGTTGTCGGCGCCGGCGTAGAGGGCCGCGCCGGTCGGGTCGCGATTGAGGTCGACCACATAGCGCGAATGCGTGGCGCACAGCAGCGTGATGCCGGCGTCGCGCGCGAAGTCGACCAGGCGATGCACATGCCAATCCGTATCCGGCACGGCCAGTGCTGCCGGCGTCAGGCGCGCGCGCAGCGCCTCCGGCAACCGGACGCTCGCATGCGGCACATCGATCAGCAGCGGACTTTCGCCGCGATGGAGGTCCCACAGTGACATCATGTCCTCCAGCGCGCCACGCGACCGTCGCGAATCACGCCCACACTCGGATTACCGCCGAGGCGATACGCTAGCTCGGCCGGCGCGGCGATGTCCCAGCACGCGAGGTCGGCCTTGGTGCCCGGCGTGATCGTGCCGCGGTCGGCCAAGCCCAGCGCACGCGCAGCATGCGCCGTGATCCCCCTCAGCGCCTCCTCCGGCGTCAATCGGAACAGCATGCAGGCCATGTTCAGCATCAGCAGCAGCGACGTGGTGGGCGACGTGCCGGGATTGCAATCGGTGGACACCGCCATGGCCACACGGCGCGCGCGCAGCGCCTCGATGGGCGGCACCTTCGTCTCGCGCAATGTGTAGAACGCGCCCGGCAGCAGCACGGCCACCGTACCCGCCGCCGCCATTGCGGCCACGCCGGCCTCGCTCGTGTATTCGAGATGGTCGGCCGACAACGCGCGTGCTGCCGCTGCCTGCGCACCGCCCCCCATGTCGGACAATTGATCTGCATGGAGCTTCACGCGCAGGCCGTGTGCGTGGGCCGCATCGAACACGCGCTGCGTCTGCTCCGGCGTGAAGCCGATCGTCTCGCAATACGCATCGACGGCATCGGCCAGTCCGGCCTCGACCGCTGCGGGAATCATCTGCGTGCATACCATGTCGATATACGCGTCCGCGCGCCCTGCAAACTCCGGCGGCAACGCATGCGCCGCCAGCAGTGTCGTGCGCACCTCCACGCCCGCGTCGCGCGCGATCCGGCGGGCCACGCGCAACTGCTTCAACTCGGAGGCCGTATCGAGGCCATAGCCGGATTTCACCTCGACGGTGGTGACGCCTTCGGCGGCCAAAGCTTGCATGCGCGGCAGGCTCTCGACAGCCAATTCGTCGTCGGTGGCCGCACGTGTGGCGCGCACGGTGGCGGCGATGCCGCCCCCTTCGCGGGCAATCTGCGCGTAGGAAACGCCGAGGCGCCGGCGCTCGTACTCGTCGACGCGATTGCCGGCGTAAACGAGATGCGTATGGCAGTCGATCAGGCCCGGCGTCACCCAGGCGCCCCCACCCTCCAGCGTGGCGGCGGACGTCAAGCCCTGCGGCAAGGCAGCGCGCGGACCGGCGTAGACGATGACGCCGTCGAGCATGGCGATTGCCGCATCGTGCACCACGCCGTAGGGCGTGCCGCCCGCGCGCATCGTCGCGGCGTGCACATCCACCAGCAGCAGGTCGGCGTGCAGGTCTCTCATGCCATCGCGTTCAGGTTGGCCAGCGCGGCGCGATAGCGCGTGAACACGGCATCCTCGTCGCGATGCCTGCCGTCCTGCACCACCCTCTCGCCCGCGACCAGCACATCGCGCACCGGCGTCGCCGCCGGGCCGAAGATCGCCGCGTCCAGCAGGTTGTCGCAGTGCTGCTCGGCCAGCGCCGGATCCAGCGTATCGAGCACGACCAGGTCCGCGCGCATGCCGGGTGCAATGACGCCGGTGGCCCGTCCCACCGCTTGCGCGCCACCGGCAGCCGCGCGCGTCCACAGCGACGTGCCGATCGTCATCGGCCCGGGTTGTGCCAGTACATTGCGGTGGCGCGCGCGCAGGCGCTGCGACCACTCGAACTGCCGCAGCTCGGCAAAGGGCGAGATGATCGTATTCGAATCGCTGCCGACGCCGAAATGACCACCCGCGCCAAGATAGGCACCACCGGGAAAGATGCCATCGCCGAGGTCGGCTTCCGTGGTCAGCGCCAGTCCGGCCACGACACCACTGTCGGCCAGGCCGGCCGTCTCCCGCTCCGTCATGTGCGTGGCGTGCACCACGCACCACCGCTGGTCGAGGTGCGCCTTCGACAGCAGCCACTCGACAGGGCGCATGCCGCTCCATGCGAAGCATTCGTCCACTTCGCGCGTCTGCTCCGCCGCGTGGATATGCACCGGCGCACCGCGCGCCGCCATGGCAACCACGTCGGCCAATTCCGGCGGCGTGACCGCGCGCAGGCTGTGCGGCGCCACGCCAAGCACATAGCCGTGTTCGGCGCTGCCGAGCTGCAGACGATCGACGAGATGCGAGAACGAGGAGACGGTGTGCACGAAGCGACGCTGGCCTGCCGTGGCCGCGCTGCCGCCGAAGCCCGCGTGCGCGTAGAACACCGGCAATAGCGTGAGCGCGATGCCGGCAGTGCGGGCCGCCGCCACCACGCGCCACGCGAGTTCGGCGGCGTCGGCGTAGGGACGGCCCGCGGGGTCGTGATGCACGTAATGGAATTCCGCGACAGCGCTGTAACCGGCCTTGACCATTTCGACATACGCCTGCGCGGCAATCGCTTCGATCGCATCGCCGTCGACGCGATCGAGAAACGCGTACATCGCCTGCCGCCACGTCCAGAAACTGTCGTCGTGACCCGGCGCGACCTGCCCGGTGCGTCCCGCCAGCGCGCGCTGGAACGCATGCGAATGCAGGTTCGGCATCGCGGGCACGACCGCGCCGTTGAGGCGCATGCCCGCCGCCTCGACGTTGGCCTCGACGCCGGCGATCATGCCCATCGCATCGACGTCGATGGCCACCTCGCGCGCCCACCCGTCGGGCAGCAACGCGAAGGGCATCCATAGCCGCGTCATGCAGCGCTCCGCGTGATGATCGCGACCAGCGCGACAGCATCGTCGGTCAGCGGCCGCACCTGCGCTGCGGTGGATGTTCCTGCCGTGTCGCGCCTGACCAGCCACGTGCAATGGGTCTCGACCCGCTGCGGGAGACCCGCGCCGTTGGCGCACTCCACCGCGCCCGCCGCGACGTAGCACAGCACTGCATCGGCAGCCGGCACCTCGATGGCGTGATTGCGCATCACCACCAGGTCGCCGCGCACCACGCCACGGCGCACCATGAGGTTGAAGTCGCGCGTGGGACCGTTGGTGAGCGTGCAGGCCACGCCCTGTTCGCCGGGGAAGTGCACGGGCTCGTACGTGGTGTCCATGGCCGCGTGCCAGCCGGCACTATCGAGACGCATGCCGACGCCTTCAAGCAGGACGATGGTGCGGTCGATGCCGGGGAAATGCGAAAACGGGCCACTGGCGCGCACCAGCGCGATGCTGGCGCGCCAGTCGAAGGCATCGAGCCCCGCGCCATCCGGTTCGGCCACGATGTCCAGTAATTCGCCGCCGCCGTTTTTCCACGGCTTGCGCTGGTAATCGGTCGGACGCAGCAGTTGTTGCATCGGGTCGAATGCGCCTTGGCAGCGGGGCGTCGCGGACGTGGAAGGGCTCGATTGTAAACCGCACTGCCGCGCCGCATTGACAGGACCACGCCCCAACGCCTAGATTCCATGGTCTGCATCCTCATTTCCGGAGATTCCGTCATGCGCTACATC
>JANMCS010000434.1:0-4125 GCA_031361405.1 Betaproteobacteria bacterium | reverse complement strand
GCGAGCGCTATCAATATCCGTATGCAGTGATCTACCGGCGGGACCTGCTCGACGTTCTGGTGGCCGCATGCCGGCAGTCGCCGCTGATCACGCTGACCACCCACTGCAAAATCATCGGCGGCGAGCAGGAAGGCGAAACCGTGCGCGCCATCGCTGCCGACGGCTCGGCGCATGGTGGCAGCGCGCTGATCGGCGCGGATGGGTTGTGGTCGAAGTTGCGCGAGGGCATCGTCGGCGATGGCCAACCGCGCGTGTCGGGACACATCGCCTATCGCGCCGTGCTGCCCATCGAGGAGGTGGAGGAAGAATTGCGGCCCGAGGCGGTCGTGCTGTGGGCCGGCCCCAAAACGCATCTCGTGCATTACCCGCTGCGCGCCGGCAAGCTCTTCAACCTGGTGGCGGTGTTCCACAGCGATCGTTACGAAGAAGGCTGGAACGTGTTCGGCGACACGGCGGAATTGCACGAGCGTTTCCGTGAGGCGCATCCCACGGTGAAGAAATTGCTCGAGAAGATCAATGTCTGGAAGATGTGGGTGCTGTGCGACCGCGAGCCGGTGCGCAACTGGACCCGCGGACGCGTGACGTTGCTGGGGGATGCTGCGCATCCGATGCTGCAATATCTCGCGCAAGGCGCGTGCATGGCCGTCGAGGATGCGGTGGTGCTGGCCAATTGCATCGCCGTGGCCGGCGATGACATCGAGGGCGCGCTCGTCGCATACAACGAAAGCCGCTATCTGCGCACCAGCCGCGTGCAAATCTACGCGCGGATCTACGGTGAGATCTATCACGCGGGTGGCGCCACGGCGGACGTGCGCAACGAATTGCTGAAGCCGGTGCCCGGGCAGTCGCCCGGCCAGGCCATGGCGTGGCTATACGACGGCATCGATGACGCTGCGCTGTCCGCAGCGGCGCCCCTGAAAGCCTAGCTGACGAAGCGCCCGATGCGCACCGCGGTCTCGCCCTTGCGGGGATTGCGCGTGGGCATGATCAGCACCGCGTTGTCATAGGGTGTAGTGACGGCAACATCGCCGTCCTGCGCCAGCAGGGTGCCCTGTGCCGGGATCACGGCGAGGCCCTCGACCGGTAGCACGAAGCGAAATTGATCGGTGGTGATGGTGACCACATCCGTCACTTCGATCGCGTGCTGTGGTGGCAGCGGTGTAACGTCGAGGTGGGCCGCGAGGAACGCGGGGTCCAGCATGCCGAAGTGCCGCAGGAAGCGCAGCGTCGATTGCCGCGCGACGACAGGCGCGGCCCGCTCCCAGTGCTGGCCGCATTCGATCAGCAGTGCATTGCGCTCCGATGCCGGATCGTCGAATGCGCCGTAGTCGCGCAGCCGCTTGCCTGCGGCGTGCCCGGCATCGATGATCATGTGCTGCGGAATGCCCACGGCCTGCGCGAGTTCGAGCCCCTTGCGTTGCCGGCCGGCCAGTGCCAACGGCGGGCAGGGATCGGTCATCGAGTGCAGGTCGAGCAGGTAGTCGGTATCGTCGTAGACGTGCCGCAGCGCGCGCGCCCGCGCGAGATCGCGCGATTGGCGCGGACCGTCCAGCACCTCCCCGGTCCACAGCCGGTTGAAGTCCTCGTCCACGCAGCGCGACGCAAACGGATCCGCCGGATCGAATCGCGCATAGGCCTCGACGTTGCCGAACGTGATGTTGAGCGTGCCGCGCACGGGGCGCACGCCTGCGCCCAGCAGCCAGTCGTTGGAGATCGCGCCGCACACCTCGTTGCCGTGCGTCAGCGCCTGGATGGTGACGCGCGGCCCCGCTCGCTCTGCCTTGAAGCACCAGACATAGGGCGTGCCGGTATTGCCCGCGGCCCACGCTGCCAGGTCCGGAAAGGCGACATCGATGGCGGGGGTCCGCGCGTGCGCGGTCATGCGGTGACGCGATCGCAGAGCCGCTGCATGAAGGCTTCGCACTGCGCGACCTGCTCAATGGTGACCCATTCGTTGGGTTGATGCGCCTGCGCGATGTGGCCCGGTCCGCAGATGATGGTGGGAATGGCGGCGAGATGAAACAGCGAGGCCTCGGTGCCGAAGGAGACCTTGGCCACACCATGCGAATGATTGCAGGTGCGTCCCAATTCGGCGATGGGGCTGCCGTCCTGCGTATCGAAGCCGGGCATCGACGACAGCAGGTCGAACTCGATGCAGGTGGCCGGATTGACCGCGTGCATAGCCGGCTGGTAGCGCCGGGCAAACGCCTTGACTTCGTCGAAGAACGCCTCGGGGTCGTCGAAAGGCAGGTGGCGAATCTCGAAATCGAAGGTGCAATCGCGCGGCACGATGTTGAGCGCCGTGCCGCCGTGGATGGTGCCCACGTGCACGGTGGAGTAGGGCACGTCGTAGGCCGCATCCTGGCCGTCGCCGTCGCGGAACGTGCGGGCGCGCTGCGCGATGAACGCGACGATCTCGCAGGCGATCTGCACTGCGTTGACGCCGAGCGGCGTCAGCGACGAATGCGCCTCGTGGCCGCGCACGCGGCAGCGCCAACTGCGCTTGCCCTTGTGCGCGACAACCAGCTCCATGCCCGTGGGCTCGCCGATGATGCAGCCGGCGGGCGCTATACCCCGCGCGACGATATCGCTGAGCAGGCGCCGCACCCCGATGCAGCCCACTTCCTCGTCATAGGACAGTGCAAAGTGGATGGGCTGGTTGAGGCCGCGCCGCACGAATTCGGGCACGAACGTCAGGCCGACGGCAGAGAAACTCTTCATGTCGGTGACGCCGCGCCCATAGAGGCGGCCATCGCGAACCGCCACAGTGAACGGGTCGCTGTCCCAAGGCTGCCCGTCGACGGGCACGACATCGGTATGGCCGGAAAGCACGATGCCGTTGGTGACGGCATTGCCGTCGCGTGCCGGAAGGGTGGCGAACAGGTTGGCCTTGCGGCGATCGTCGTCGAAGGTGAGCGTCGAGGCGACGCCGAAGCCGTCGAGATAGTTGCGGATCCAGTCGATCAGCGCGAGGTTGGAATCACGACTGGTGGTATCGAAGCCGACGAGGGTGCGAATGAGATCGAAGGACCGCAGGTCCTCGGCGCGGATCGTGGCCGCCGGTGCGACGGCGGCCCGCGTGGCAGGAGCATTCATGGGCACACCTTCTTGCGCGCAAAGAAGGAGCATAGCACCGCCATTTGTCGATGCCGCAATGCGGCGCCGGACACCTTGGTTACGGTGCCAACGTCCGCAGATGCGGGTCGAGCCTCGCGCCGCGCGGCATTGCGCGCGTCTGGCGGCACGCGGCCCCCGCCGCGTGCCGGTTCACCGGTTCAGTTGTACCAGGTCGCGGACGGGAACGATTGCACGGCGACGAAAGCCCGCGGCGCCGCGACAACGCGCGGAGCAAAGACCGGGCGCGGCGCGATCAATACCCGCGGCGCGGCAACGAACACCCGGCGCGCCACCCACACCGGACGCGCGACGACGACAGGACGGTACGCGAAGGGTCGCACGACCACCGGTCGGAAACCGGGGTGAAACCCTGGACCGAACGCAGGCCCGTAGGCTGGCCCATAAACTGGCCCATAAACTGGCCCGTAGGCTGGCCCGTAGGCTGGCCCATAAGCCGGTCCGAAAGCCGGCTGGCCAGCATTGACGGCAAAACCCGGGCCACCGACGGAAACGCTCCAGGCCACGTTGTTGGCGACAGCCGGCACTGTGGTGGCGGCGGCGGCGCCTCCCACGACGACGGCGAGGGCAAGAGCACGGGCGCGGATCGATTTCATGTGCATTTCCTCCAGTTCGGCGCCGATGCGAGGTTGCAGCGACGCGCTCGATGGGGAAAGAACGTCGGCACGCGGGCGCCGGTTGACGAAGGCGTGCCACGCCACTCCATCGTTACAAATGGAAACGCGTTACGCTATGCTTCGCCGCGGGCCTTGTCTCCCATGGGCGCGCCGGAATCCGGCACCCGGGCGATACGGCCGCTTCGCGCATCCTTCCATCACTGCAGCCCCATCGAGCAGGAACTTCACCAATGACCATGATTCGCATGTTCGTGGCCGCCATCGCGGCGTCGGCGCTGGCGGCCCCCGCGGTTTCCGCCCACCAGACGATCGGTCTCGGCACGGATATCAAGTCCACCGAGACGCACAACCACAACCACACGCCCAACAAAAA
>JANMCS010000531.1:0-2801 GCA_031361405.1 Betaproteobacteria bacterium | reverse complement strand
CAGCCCCCGTCCGTTCGATGATCGTGGCGAGCACCGCGGCCGGCAGGAATTTGACGATCGGCGATTGCAGCCCTTCCTCGTTTAGCTTCGACACGTCGTTCACCTTGATATACGCGAGTCCGCCGATGCCGTAGATCTTCACGAACGTCGTGTAGTCGTCGATTTCCTTGCGCGACAACGTGCCGCCGCCCGGTACGCGCAACGCGGCGACACGACCGTTGGGCAGGTCGGCTGCGGCGCGGAAAACCTTGAAATCCACCGTCTTCATCAGATCGGTGAGTTCGGTCAGCACCAACGGAATGCGCATGTCCGGCTTGTCGGAGCCGTACTTGTCCATCGCCTCGGCAAACTTCATGATCGGGAACGGATCGGGCAGGTCGACGCCCATCGCTTCCTTCCACATCGTGCGGACCAGGCCCTCCATCATCTGGCGGATGTCGAGCTCCTCGAGGAACGACGTCTCGACGTCGATCTGCGTAAACTCGGGTTGCCGGTCGGCGCGCAGGTCCTCATCGCGGAAGCACTTGACGATCTGGTAATAGCGGTCGAAGCCCGCCATCATCAGCATCTGCTTGAAGAGTTGCGGCGACTGCGGCAGTGCGTAGAACTGCCCGTGATGGATGCGCGAAGGCACGAGAAACTCGCGCGCGCCTTCCGGCGTGGACTTGTAGAGCGCCGGCGTCTCGATGTCGATGAAGCCCAGCGCATCGAGGTAGCGGCGGGCGGACATCGCGGCGCGGTAGCGCAGCAGCATGTTCTTCTGCATCTGCGGCCGGCGCAGGTCGAGCACGCGGTGCTCGAGGCGCACGGTTTCCGACAGATTCTCGTCGTCCATCTGGAAGGGCGGCGTCAGCGACGCGTTGAGCACCTCGATCTCATGCGCCAGCACCTCGATTTCGCCGGACACGAGGTTGGCGTTGACGGTGCCTTCGGGGCGCGGCCGAACCCGGCCGGTGATCGCTACGCAATATTCGTTGCGCAGCGTTTCGGCAGTGGCAAAGGTGGCGGCACGGTCGGGATCGCAGACCACCTGCACCAGGCCTTCGCGGTCGCGCAGGTCGATGAAGATGACGCCACCGTGGTCGCGGCGGCGTTGGACCCATCCCATCAGGTTCACGGTTTGCTCGAGGAAGCGGCGGTCGATGCGACCGCAGTAGTCGGTACGTTTCACGGCGAAATCTCCAGACGAAATGTGGTCGCGCGACAAGCGTGCAGCGGGTTCGTGGGTTGTTCCGGGCGCGGGCTGCCACGGCGCGCGGTCGCAGGCGACCGGCGCGCCACACAGCCCGGTCAATTTCGGGAGGTTGCGGCGCCGGTGGCAGGCGGTGCGGCTTTGCCGGGACGCGGTGCGACGACGCCCATCGAGATCACATACTTCAAGGCCTCGTCGACGGACATGTCGAGCTCGCGCACGCGCGACTTGGGCACGATGACGAAGTAGCCCGACGTCGGGTTGGGCGTGGTCGGCACGTAGACGTTGACGTGCTCCTCGGTGAGGTGCCGGGTGACCGCGCTGGCCGGGGTGCCGGTGAGGAATGCGATGGTCCACGACCCCTGATGGGGCCATTCCACCAGCAGTGCCTTGCGAAACGCGTTGCCGGAATCGGACAGCAGCGTATCGCTGACCTGCTTGACCGACGAGTAGATCTGTTTGACCACCGGGATGCGGCCCAGCATCCGCTCCCAGAAGCGGATGAGATGCGCGCCGAAGAAATTGGCGGCAATGACACCGGTGACCAGAAGGATGGCGAAGCTCAGCACGACGCCGAAGCCGGGAATGTGCACGCCGAGCAACGCGTCGGGGCGGGCGCTTTCCGGAAACAGGTAAAGCGTCTGGTCGAGCGTGGTCACCAGGAAGTGCAGGACCCAGATCGTGATGCCGAGCGGCACCCAGACCAGCAAGCCGAGGATGATGTAGCGTCTCATGGGATGCGGCGTGATGGCGTCGTGCTCAGGTCGGGGGGGACGTGCCGCCCACGGGCGTGGCGGGTTTGGCTTGGGTCGTGGCGGCAGGCGCATCGGTCGACGCAGCGGGCGTCGCGGCCGGCGCCTTGGACTCGCCGCCGGACGTGCCTTCCGCCGCGGTCGCGTCGGACTTGCCCGGGACAACGGCTGGCGGCTTGGATCCGCCGCGGAAATCGGTCTGGTACCAGCCGCTCCCCTTCAACTGAAAGCCGGCCGCCGAGACTTTCTTGACGAGCGCGTCCTTGCCGCAGGCGGGGCAGGTGGTCAGCGGCGCATCGCTGAATTTGCGGATGGCCTCGTGGTCGTGGCCGCAGGCGTCACAACGGTATTCGTAGATCGGCATCGATAGAACTCCCGCCGCAGTATTGGGCAAGGCGGCGAATCGGGAAACGGGATGGCAAAACTGCTTGATTCGAAATGAAATTATCAGCCTTTCATTATACCGTGTTCCCGTCGCCACGCGGGAGCCCGCGCGGCGACCGACTGCAGGCATGGCGGGACGTGTGGTGGTAGCGGAGAACCAAGTTGCTTTATGCTCGGCCCATTGCCTGCGGTAACGGGTGCGAGGTGACGCAATGTTCGAATACTGGATCTGGTGGGTACTGGCCGCGGTGCTGATCGGCGTCGAGCTGATGATCGGCACGTTCTACCTGCTGGCGGTGGGCGTTGCATTCATCGCGGGCGGGGTGGCGGCATGGCTCGGCGCCACGTTGCCGGTGCAGCTCGTTGTCGGTGGCGTGCTCAGCGTCGTCGGCGTGATGGTCGCGCACCAGTGGCGCATGCGCCGCGCGCTGCCGCCGCCGCAGGCTTCCCTCGATCTCGGGCAGACGGTGCGC
>JANMCS010000430.1:0-2632 GCA_031361405.1 Betaproteobacteria bacterium | reverse complement strand
CGTGCCGCGGCCTGAAGAATCGATGGAAGTGGCGACCGCGCTGCTCTACGTGGAAGCCTCGCTCGATGAGTCCGAACTCGACCGACCCGATCTGGGCGATCGGGTGAAGCGCCTCGCGCACCGGATCGACGATGTGCGTGGCGGTGCCGCGCCCGAGCCGGTCGAGCCGTGGATGGAGGAGCTGTATCGCCAGGTCTCCGACCAGCAGACCATCGGCAGCGTGGTGCAGGAACTGCGCTCGAACCTCTCCGATGTCGAAAAGCAGGTGGATCGCTACGTGCGCCAGCCCGATGACCGTGCCAGCCTGGCACCGATCGCCGGCCAGCTGGCATCCATGCGCGGCGTGCTCTCCGTGCTCGGCCTGGAGCATGCCTCGCACGCCGTGGTGCGCATGCGCGACGATGTGGATCACATCGTCAATCGCGAGACGCCCGATGGGGTCGGGCCCGATCCGGCGTTCGATCGCCTGGCCGAAAACCTCGGCGGCCTCGGGTTCCTGATCGACATGCTGGGCGTTCAACCGCACCTGGCCAAGTCGCTCTTCCGCTTCGATTCCGACACCGGCCGCTTCTCGTCGGTGATGGGCCGCGCCACCAAGGCACCGCCGATGCCGGCGGTCGCGGCGGTGGTTGCCGCGCCCGTACCCGCATCCCTGCCTGTGGCGCCTGACGTGTTGGTGCCGATCCTGTCGGTCGAAGCCGGCGCGCCGGCCAGCGCGATGCCGCCGTCGGTCAACGAGATGTCTGAAGACGACGACATGCGCGCCGTCTTCATCGAAGAGGCCCAGGAGGTGATAGCGGCTGCGCACGAATCGCTGCGCACGCTGGAGCACGAGCCCACCAGCATCGGTGAGCTCACCGCGCTGCGGCGCGCCTTCCATACGCTCAAGGGCAGTTCGCGAATGGTGCAACTGCCGGCACTGGGCGAAGGTGCCTGGGCCTTCGAGCAATTGTTCAATGCCCGTCTGGCCGATGTGGAGCCGCGCGCCGATCTGCCACTGCTCTCGGCCACCGAATCCGCACTGGAATACCTGACGGACTGGGTGGGCCATCTCGCCGCGGACACACCCTCGGCGCACGAGCCCGTGGCCATGACGGTGGTGGCCGATGCGCTGCGCGTGGAGGGCCGGCTGGTGGCGCTGCCCTTGCCGGGCGCCGAGGCGGGTGATTTCGATGTCATCGAGGTGATCGAGACCGCCGAGGTCTCGTTCACCGACACGGTGATCACGCCGGTCGGCCTGGATTCGCTGGCTGCGCCCGCACCCATCCCGGCTGCCGCCGGCTCGTCGGCGATCAGCGACGATGCCGACGTGCCGGTCAGCTTCGACTTCGATCTGGAATTGCCGCGACTGGGCGACGCAGCACCGGTGGCCGCCGCCGATTCGGCCGCTGAGACCATCGAGCATGCCGACTTCGCCGACGCCACCGAATGGGCCAGCACCACGCTCGAAAGCAGCAGCCTGCTCGATCTGCCGCTGGTCAAGGCACCGGCCCCCGACGAGTGGCCCGAAACAACGATGGAAAGCGCCGACCCCCTGGCCGCGCTCGACCTGCCCACCCCGGCTGCCCACCGACCGGAGCAACCCGATTGGGAGCCCACCCGCTTTGAAGCTGGCGATGCACTCGACCGGCTCGATACCCCGCCGGCCAAACCCTCCGCAGCGCCCGAGCCGGCGTGGGAGGCCACCAGCATCGAACCCCTGTTCGACCTGCCGCCGGCGGCAACGCCCAAGGTTGACGAGGCGCCCCTGTGGGCGCGTGCCGACGAGCCTGAATCCGCGCGCGGTCCCTTGGTCGAGCCGGGTTGGGAAGCCACCTCGATCGATGCGGTGTCGCTGGACGAACCCACTGTTCACCTCGGCCTCGACGAGCTGCCACCCGCCAGCCTGATCAACCTGGATGCTGCCGCGCCGGTGGATGAGTTGGACTTCGGACTCGACCTGGGCCTGGGTGAAGTGCTCGGCGGCGTGGAAGAACCGGCTGACGAAGCCTTTGCACCGGATGTGGCCGATCTGGCCACGCTCGATGGGGTGGGCGCCCTTGAGGTGGCCGAAGCCGAAGCCGAAGCGAATGTCGAAGCCGAACCGTTGGCCGACGAATCGGACAGCACGGATGACGATCAGTACAAGATGATCGGGCCGCTTCGTGTCAGCATCCCGTTGTTCAACATCTTCCTCAACGAAGCGGATGAATGGTCGCGCCAGTTGTGCGTGGCCACCGCCGAATGGATGCTGGAGCACGACCAGCCGCCCAGCGACGATGCATTGGCTCAGGCTCACTCGCTGGCCGGCACCTCGGCCACCGTGGGTTATACCGAGCTTTCCAACCTGGCCCGACATCTCGACAGCGCCTTGTCGCGCGTGCAGACCCGCGGCCATGGCAGCGCCGACGAAGCCATCCTGTTCGTGGATGCGGCGGATGAGATCCGCACGCTGCTGCATCAGTTTGCGGCCGGCTTCCTCAAGCCTGCCACCGAAGCGCTGATCGTCCGCCTCGACCTCGCCGGCCACGACGATCTGGCGCCGCCGGCGCAGGCCGCCGAGGTGGTCGAGCCCGACGCCTTGTCGCAGCTGCCGGAACCGGCCGGGCCGATCATCGAAGCCGAAGCCGAAGCCGAAGCCGAAGCCGAAGCC
>JANMCS010000375.1:0-5958 GCA_031361405.1 Betaproteobacteria bacterium | reverse complement strand
CGCAGGTGCACCGCCTCGGTCGTGCCGCTGACGATGATCGGCGCCGGTCTCAAGTCGCGCGGCAGGATGGGTGTCGACGGTAGTGCGCGCATCGACAAAAGTGCGGGCAGGTGTGGAATGTCCAGCGCGTCGGCCGCGACAAGCGCATTGCCCAGCGCGAAATTCTCGTTGCCGGAAAGCGCCCGATGCTGGCGCAGGATGGCCGCCTTGCCGGCGATGTCGTCGACCACGCCGGACAACGTCACCGGCGCTGCACCGGTGCCCTCGGCGGCGGTGACGACGACCAGCGGCATGGCGAACAGCGTGACGTGCAGGTCGGCGTCGGTGGCCACCGCGCGTTCACGCTCCGCCAGCAGGCGCCACAGGTGTCGGTACACTGCGGCCGACGGCACGCCATCGAAAAGCCGCGCGAGCAACGCGCCGTCGCCGGCCAGCATCGCATCGAGCGCCGTGGCCAGTTGCGCATCGATGCGCGCGGCAGCATCGCCGGTCGCCGCGCCGAGGCGATCGTCCACCAACGCGTACATGCGGGCGAACGGCGCAGGTGCAGCGGCCGCAGGGGGATACCGGCGAGGATCGAGCATGGGGAAGGAAATGGCGAACCGACGTTAGCGGGTGACCACGAGCGATCACGCCAGGCCACATTTTCGCACGAAGCGCGCGCGGCGCACCTGGCCAATCGTAACGGGCGCGCGAATCAACGCACGAGACAGAACGGGCCGTCGCCCAGCGTCTCCGGTGCGAGCCACGCGCGATACAGGCCCCACAGCGCGAACGCGCCGACGATGGTGGCTGCGCCATAGCGCAACGCGGCGCGATCCAGCCAGCGCTGCCCGCGATCCATGAGCCAGCCCGCGGCCAACAGGTTGGGCAACGTGCCGACCCCGAACGCCAGCATCACCAGCGCGCCATTCCCGGCGCTGCCGGCCAGCAGCGCCACCGGCAGCACGCTGTAGATGAGCGCGCAAGGCGTGAAGCCCCAGATCACGCCAAGCACGTAGCATGACCGCAATCGATCCGTGCGCGTGATGCGCGTCACGACCGGCAGAAGGCGACCAAACAGCGCCAGGCCGGCGCGTTCCAGTGGCGCCCAGGTCACACTGCGCAGCGCGATGGACACGGCAAGCGCAAGCAGCAGCAGGTTGGCCACGGCGTACAGGACCCGCTCCACCGGTGCCAGGGCCATCGCAAATGCGGCACCACCCGCGGCACCGGCCAGAGCGCCCAGCACTACGTAGGTCGTCAGGCGCCCGGCCTGGCTGAGGCCGAGGCGAAGGCGCAGCACCGCCGCGGGCAACAGCGGTCGCGCGACACCCTGCCTGCCAGTGACCGCAATCCACCCGCCGCACATCGCAACGCAATGCACGCCCCCGAGGAGGCCGGCCAGGAACGCGCCGATGAGCGCCGACTGCGGCATCAACGCACTGCCCGAAGCGCCGTGGGCTGCGGGAATGAATTCAAGCGGGCCGCGAACGCACACACGTGCACGATGCGCCCGATAGCGCTAGACTGCGCACGCCCCGCCCCGTACCTTCCGGCCCCCGCCATGGCATCCCCTGCATTCAATTCCCTTTCGCGATGAGCGAATCCAACCGCCTTGCCGTGGTCGCCCCGCGCCTCGTCTCGCTCGACGCGCTGCGCACGCATTGCGCCGACTGCGGCATGCGCGAACTGTGCCTGCCGGTGGGACTCACGCCGCCCGACGTCGAGGCGCTCGATGCCATTGTGCGCAAACGCGTCAAGGTGCGCAAAGGCGATGCACTGTTTCGCGATGGTGCCGCCTTCGCCGCACTGTTCGCCGTGCGCGTGGGCTCGTTCAAGACCACGGTTGAAACCGACGACGGGCGCGACCAGATCGCGGGCTACCACCTTCCGGGCGACATTCTCGGGCTGGACGGGGTGGGTGGCGACCGTCATGCGAGCGGAGCGATCGCCCTCGAGAATAGCGAAGTGTGCGTGATCCCGTTCGACCAGCTGGAGGCTGTGGCCCGCCAGCTGCCGTCGCTGCAGCACAACCTGCACCGCATCCTGGGACGCGAAATCAGCGCCGACCACCGCTTGCTGCTGCTGCTCGGCAGCATGCGCGCCGAGGAGCGCCTCGCTGCGTTCCTGCTGAGCCTGTCGGAGCGGTACGCCCGGCTGGGATTCTCGTCCACCGATTTCGAGTTGCGGATGACGCGCGACGAGATCGGCCGCTACCTCGGGCTCAAGCTCGAGACCGTCAGCCGGCTCTTTTCGCGCTTTGCTGCCGAAGGCCTCATCAAGGTTCGCGGTCGCAGCGTGCAGATCATCGACATGCCGATGTTGCGGCAACTGATCGGTACCCGCTAGCGGTACGGGTCGCGCCGCACCGGCGGGCCGTTGCGCCGCGGAGCCCGCTCGAGAAAGAGCGTGAGCGCGGACGACGCGATGCCAAGACCCCAGAAACCGAAGAAGCCCAGCGTGTAGATCGCCTGGCGCGACCAGTCGAGCGGCGCGCCGAAGAAATGCAGGTCAAACGGATCGAAGATCGAGAAGAACACGATCTCGGCCACGCCCGCCACGAGAAACGCCGGCCAGATGATCCACATCGACAGCCTGCCCCTCGTTTCGTCGTCATCCATCGTCGCCATCCTTCGGTGATCCATGTCCCGGTTGCCCGTCATTGCGGCGCGGTGGCGGTGATCCGGACCGCGCGCAATGCACCCTCGATTTCAACCGTCGGGAGACGCCAGTCATCCGTTTCGACACCGACGCGCCAGCGTCCGGCAGGCAGCACGCCTGCCGATCCGCGGTAGACGCCGTCAGGGCCGCGCGCAAGATCGATCCGGCGATCGGCGCCGGCGCGCGTCGGATGCAGCAGCAGCAGACGCACCAGCGCCGGCGCGGCTTCAATGCCGGGTACCGTCGCGGTGAGCACCACCTGCGCGGCACCACTTGCATCGAGATCGACGATCGCTTCGAGGCCGAGCGCCGCCGCGCGCTCGCTGCGCTCAAGGGTACGGTTGATTCCGAGCCCGCGCTTGTAATAATCGTCGGCCACGAGGCCGTCGTTGCTCGCGATCGCGAGCCATAGCGTGACAAAGCCGGCGACGACCACGATGGCGGGCCCTGCCATCAACAACCATGGCCAGCGCTGGCGATACCAGGGCACGGGTGGATGCGCCACGGCGGCAGTCATGGCCGCGGCAGGATGAAGGTCGAACGTTCGCGCCGCTGCATGGGCACATCGCCGCCAGCCTCGACGATCAGTTCGATGCGATGGGCACCCGGCGCCGCGGCTGCCGCCGGCACTTCGATCGAGAAGGGCACGAGGCGCGTGGCGGCAGGTCCCACTTCGATGGGCTGGGTAATGCCGGCGACGGCGATGCCCCGCAGCCCCTCGACGCGCAGGGTGAATCGCTGCGGCAGTTCGGTCGTGTTCATGATCTGTGCCTTGTAGATATTTTCGACGATGCCCGGGCGGGCCTCGCGCGCCAGCGCGCCGCGATCACGGATGACATCCACCTTGAGCGGATTCTTGAGTGCGAGCGAAACACCGGCAGCCACCGCGATGGTGCCAAGCAGTCCCGCATACACCAGCGTACGCGGACGCAGCACACGCTTGCGCATTTCCGTGGCGGACCACCCCTGCGCGAGCGAATTCTGCGATGCATAGCGGATCAGCCCACGCGGATAGCCCATCTTGTCCATCACCTGGTCGCAGCCATCGATGCACGCCGCGCAGCCGATGCATTCGTATTGCAGCCCGTCGCGGATGTCGATCCCCGTGGGGCACACCTGCACGCAGATGCTGCAGTCGATGCAGTCGCCGAGTCCGACGGCGCGCGGATCGGCCTTGCGGCGGCGGGCGCCGCGCGGATCGCCGCGCTTCTCGTCATACGCGATGATCAGCGTGTCCGGATCGAACATCACCGACTGGAATCGCGCGTACGGACACATGTACTTGCAGACCTGCTCGCGCATCCACCCGGCGTTGCCATAGGTGGCAAAGGCATAGAACAACACCCAGAACGCCTCCCACGGTCCGAGCCGGCCCGGAATGGCGACCAGCAGCTCGCCGATCGTTGTGAAGTAGCCGACGAACGTGATGCCGGTCCACAGCGACAGCACGATCCACACGGTGTGCTTCAGGCCTTTCTTGGCAATCTTGCGCACATTGGGCGATTCCGCGTCGAGACGGATGCGCGCCAGCCGGTCGCCTTCGATCTTGCGTTCGATCCACAGGAAGATCTCGGTGTACACCGTCTGCGGGCAGGCAAACCCGCACCACACCCGGCCGGCGATCGCCGTGAACAGGAACAGCGCGAACGCCGACAGGATGAGCAGCACCGACAGGTAGACCACGTCCTGCGGCCAGAACACGAGCCCGAAGATGTAGAACTTGCGCTCGCCCAAATCGAACAGCACTGCCTGGCGCCCGCTCCATTGCAGCCAGGGCGCACCGTAGAACACCAGCTGGGTCGCGACGACGAACGCAACGCGCCAGCGCGCGAAGATGCCGCTGACGGCGCGCGGATAGATCTTGCGCCGGATCTCGTAGAGCCCGACTTCGTCCGCCTCGTCCACGGGGCGAATGGGGATGGTGCGAGCCGGCTTGGCCTTCACGCCGGGGCGATGCGCACGCGGCCGCGCACGGGCAATGGCATTGCATGGAGCCGCCCATTCATTGGGCGGCGGCCTTGTTCGACAAGCCCCAGACGTAGGCCGCCGCCACGCGGATCTGCGGGGGCGTCAGCTGGTTGGTAAAGGACGGCATTGCGTTGGTGCCCGCTGCCGGGTCGACGTTGCGGCCCTTGGTGATGCCTTCGACGATGGTGTTTTCGGAACTGCCATAGAGCCAGATGGCATCCGTGAGATCGGGCGCGCCCAGCGCCTGCATGCCGTTGCCGTCGCCACCGTGGCACGCGGCGCAGTTCTGCGCGAAAAGTGGTTTGCCCACCTGTGCGCGCAGGCTGTCGTGCGGCAGGCCGCTCAGCGAGCGCACGTAAGCTGCGACCTCGCGCACGCCCTCCGGACCCAGCATGGCGCCGAACGCGGGCATCACGCCCATGCGGCCCTTGGTGACCGATTCGACGATCGCCTCCGGCGCGCCGCCGTAAAGCCAGTCGCTGTCGCGCAGGCTGGGAAAGCCCCGGGCACCGCCGGCGTCGGAGCCGTGGCACTGCGAACAATAGGTGAGGAAGAGTCGCTCGCCCGTTTCGCGCGCCGCCGGGTCACGCGCAATCGCCTCGATGTCCATCGCCGCGAATTTTTCATACAGCGGCGCAAGTCGCGCGTCGAAGATCTTGCGTTCCTGTTCGTAGGCGCCCGCCGAACTCCAGCCGAGTACGCCTTGAAACGCGCCCAGCCCCGGATAGAGGATGAGGTAGACGACGGCGAACACGATGGTGATCCAGAACAGATTCGACCACCACTTGGGCAGCGGATTGTTGAATTCCTCGAGGTCGCCGTCCCACACGTGGCCGGTGACCGATACCTTGCCCGTGGCCGTGCCGGCAGGATTCTTCACCTTGATGCGACCCGTGGACCACAAGAGCCATGCGGTGCCGACGAGCGAGATGATCGTGCCGCCGATCACCCAGTAGTTCCAGAATTCGGAGGTGAACGTGGTCATGGCGCCGACTCCAGTCCGCTGTCGTTGCGCGCGGGTGCCGGTCCGTCATCGGGCAGCGCAAACGGCGCATTGGCGGCCTCGCTGAACGCGGCCTTGCGCCGACGGCTGTATGCCCACGTCACGATGCCAAGAAAGGTGACGAGGGGAATCACCGTCGAAATGATGCCGACCACGGTCGAGGTGTCCATGGCTACCTCGCGTTCTTCATCGTGAGCCCGAGGTTCTGCAGGTACGCGATCAGCGCATCCTGTTCCGTGCGGTTGGCGAGCGCGGCCCGCGACAGCGCGATGTCGGCATCGGTATAGGGCACGCCGAGCGTGCGCAACGTGCGGAACTTGGCCTCGATATCCGCGGCATCCACC